>JADFYA010000126.1:3331-8877 GCA_015233285.1 Deltaproteobacteria bacterium
TGATCAGGGAGATCACCGGTTCACCCGGCGGACAGACCTGGATCAGGTTTTCGACCAGACCATTGGGTGGCTGAATGAGCATCTCCGCGGCAGCTCGGCTTGACCGAACACTTGCCCGACCAATAGAACAACGCCCCCCTCAAGCCATACCGAAACAATGTAACGATTATTCTAAATAAGTTATGACCTACCATTGCCCTGGCTCATAATAAACAATTGCCGGCCCAACGCCTCGTCTTCAATCCGGGTAAGAAACTTGACATTTAAACCTACCGTGCCCTCCTCCATCGGAGAAAAGCCTCTGACCACACCCATGACCTTAATCTTGGAAAAACCTCGCCCTTGGGCAACGGGTAGTTTGGTTTCAAAAATAAGCGCGTTTTTCTTCTGCCGGGCCTTGGCCTCAACAGTCATTCTCATCCCCCCCAAGGAGATGTCCTCAAGCCGCCCCGTTACCGGCTCCTGGGTCAGGATTTCTTCGTATGCAGGATGGATCAGTTCACTGATATCAAAATTTGAATGATCTCCATCGGGCAATGATCCCACATGCCTGGTCAGATAATCACAGTAAGATACGCCTATCGCCGAGTCTTCCATATGAGCGTTTGAATACTCCCTAATCAACGAAGCCGACTTTACTTTTAGTTCGTCAAACACTGATGCCGGGACGGGGAAGGCTTTTACACCGACCTCCGATGTAAGTTTAAACCGCTGATCAAACCGGGGATCTCTGATTTTGAACCAACTGCAGACCAAATCTCTGCGAACGAAAGAGACCTGTAAGACAATAAGACGGACGAGCTTGGGATGTTCAATGATGATCAATAGCCGGTCATTCTTGGAAATACTTATGGGCTGGCCGGTCTCCAATCCGACCGTATCCTTTCCAAAGGACGATAAGGCCATCGAAAACCGCTGCTGCCCCACCAACAAGGTAAGTTTTTTCTTTTTATCAACAAAATCTTGAAGAACTTCCCGATTCAACTTCGTCAAACTAGGAATCTGATCCATGGACTTGGCAAAAATGGAATCTAATCCGCCGTCCATAGGAATTTGCACATACCTTTTGGCCTGATCGCCATTCTGGTTCTGTCCCATATCATTCTCCCCGTGCAGTCGCCGGCACTTTTATGTGAGCATTGTCCGGTTGCGCCACCGCGTCATCTTCAAATTCGCCGATGGGCGTGCGAAACGGAACCAGTCATGCTAATATCTATATATTTAAACATGTTACCGCTAAAGAGGCGCGGCTTTAAAGATAGTCCGCCGGATTGATCCCCCACTTTTCCGGGGCCTCAATATCGACTATTGACCGAGAGCGGCCGCCTATGACACCTCTTTCCTTGGCCAGGTTAAAAACTTCTTTTTTGGAAACCGGTTTCCGGTTACTGTCAAACAGGATAACCACCTGAGGCTTAAGCAGCTTCTCCGGATTGATGTCGACGACCAGGCCCATTTCACCTGTATTCAATTTAACCATACTGGCAATGGGATACACGCCGACACACTTGATAAAACTGCCCAGCAATTCAGGATCGAAGTGATCTTCTCGGTTTCCATACATGATCTTGACGGCAGCGTGGAGCGGCATCCCGGCCCGGTAGACTCGATCACTGGTCAAGGCGTCGTACACGTCGGCCAGACTGACAATTCTGGCCAGCAAAGGGATCTGGTCACCTTTTAGGCCTTGGGGATAGCCGAACCCGCCATATTTTTCATGATGGGATAGCGCACATTCTCGGCTGTGTGAAGAAAGTTGACTAGAATTATCCAATAGCTTGGCAGTCAGGACCGGATGCATCTTCATCACTTCAAACTCTTCTTCCGTTAATCTACCGGGGTTATTCAAAATATGGGCAGGAATTGCGACTTTCCCCAAGTCATGGAAGATCGCGCCCATTCCCAGGTGCTTCAGTGCCGTTTTGGTCAGGCCAAGCGTTCGCCCCACAGTCAGGGACACGACACAGACATTAACGGAATGAGTGTAGGTGTATTCATCATATGCTTTGAGCTTGATCAAGGTGGCCGCGGCACTCCGGTTACGGTAGACGCTCTTTATCAGCTCATCCACGTTTTCGGATACCTCTTCAAAGTCAAGGGGAATTTGTTTCTGAGTCTGTTCGATGAACGAACGGATATTCTTTAAAGTGTCATTATATACCGCCTTAACGTTCTCCATTTCCTGACCCAAAGGGACGGGATCGGAGGCCGGAACAGGAACGGTATTCAACAGGCTGATTGATTTAGCCGGTGTTTCCCCCGGCGGACTTCCTGCCGTTCCCGCTTTTCCTACGGTCGATGCCGGAGACTTTGAGATACCGGAAGCAATCTTAGCCCCGTTCAGGTCATCAATGGATTCAGCAACATCAGTTCCCTTCTTGACATTTATTTTTACGGTCATGATACCGTATTTTTTAATTAACTCTATTTCAGCGTCGGACTTAATCAACTTTTTCTTAGTGACAAAAGGATGATTGACCCAAGATGTGCACATATCTTCGATAAACATGCCCGGCTTCAAGAATTTCACACTAATTTCTTTGATCATAAGACTTACTCCGACAGTATGCAATTGTGCGCTAAAGACCTTTTAGGTTATTTTTCTTGATCGGTAATCACCAGTCAGCATCTAAGCGCTCAGTCTGAATCAGACAAATCATTATTGAGTCCTCATGAACCGCCGGGCTCGGTCATTGGTGGCCCTTTTACCTTCAGTTTATTCCATAGTGGTTTATGCAAATATTATGCAAACAGTTATTTTAAGAAATAGTTCTTACATTTAAGACACAGCAATTCCGGCTGGGCCGGGCCGGGACCATTATCTGGAAATTATGCACAAGTTGATTGTGTAAATCTGCGCACACGGAACTGACGGTCATCCGACAGATCTACATGGCAGAAGACGGGCGGAATCAGGCCGGAGTGTTCATCGTCATTCATCATTAACGGAAAAACTTTTTTCTTCGATGACGGAAAGTGTGATAATTTATATTTAGCAACTGGGCGGCATAAGTATCATTACCTTGTGACATCTTCAGAGCCGCGGAGATAAATCCTTTTTCGATGGCTTGCAGTTTGGCCATAAGGTCGATCCCGGCGGGTGGGATGGGGGACAGGGGAAAAGCCGGCGCTCCCGGCACTTGTTTCTGTTCAGCTTGCTTTTGCAGGCCGAGGTCATCCAAAGTCAGTTCCGGGCCATCACCTATTAAAACACTTCTTTCGATTAAGTTTTTTAGTTCCCGAACATTTCCGCGCCAGTTGTATGCTTCCAACACTTTTTCTGCTTCCGACGAAATCCCAATAAAAGATTTTCCCAGTTTCCGAGCAAAATCGCTTAAAAAGTATCTGGCCATGGGGATAATATCCTCACGCCGTTCCTTCAGAGACGGGAGATCTATTCTGACCACGGCTATCCGGTAATAAAGGTCCCGGCGGAAAAGGCCCTGCTCCAGCAATTCGTCGATATTCCTGTTCGTCGCGGTCACAATGCGCGTCTGAACCTTTCTTTTGGCTACGCTCCCAACCTTATAATATTCCCCATCTTCTAGAAAACGAAGCAACTTCGACTGAGCGTCCGGAGACAACTCACACACCTCATCCAAAAATAGAGTCCCATTAGCCGCTTCTTCCACCAGTCCTTTTTTCCCGGATGGATGGGCCCCGCTGAACGCACCTTTTTCATATCCGAAAAGTTCGCTTTCAACCAGGTCCTTGGGCAATGAAGCGCAGTTAAAGGTAACGAACCCGCCTCTAAAGTTAGGACTTTTGTAATGGATGGCGCTGGCCAACAGCTCTTTCCCGGTACCCGTTTCACCCGTGATCAAGACCGAGGTGTTCCGGCTTCTAGCCACTTTCGAGACCAACTCCATGACGTTGTGAATGGCCTTGCTCTCGCATATCAGACAGGGTAGATTATCCTCGATCAGCTTTTCTTGGAGCAGTTGAATTTCCTTACGCATCCGAATAGTTTCCAAGGCATTTCGAAGACTGACCAGCAAGGCATCCGTGTGGAGGGGTTTCAACAAGTAATCATAGGCCCCTAATTTCATGGCTGAGATGACGGAATTGATATCTTCCGAGGCCGTGATCATGATGACCACAATATCCGAGTCAATGGTTTTGATCTCTTGAAGCGCTTCAATCCCGGTCATGCCCGGAAGTCCGATATCGAGCAGCACCAGGTCGGGCGGCTCAACCTTAATGGCTTCAATGGCCTCCTCCGCGGTCTCAAAATCTTTGACCCGGTATTCATGCTTTAGAGCTAAGGTGATTCCCTTGCGAACCGTCGATATATCATCTATCACATAAATAGTATAATTTATCATAGGCGCTCCCTGCTTTGATCGAACGGCACGACGGTAAAACTCCACATCCGCCCTACCAGTGGATGACTGCCACCTCAAAACATTTTCTTCCTGACTGAATTATATTCCTGACTAAATTATATTTATAGTACATAATGAAACACAAACGCGAAAAAAATGCCGATGAAACACCATGTCATGATTATAACGGAAATAATTCTTCAACCCGCTAAGAAAATAACTTCGCACCAACGATGTAGGCCGGGGCGAGGGATCAGCGGCAATACTGTTGAATTAGCGCAACGACGCTAAGATTTCTCGCTTCGCTCGAAATGACAGGGAAGTGGATCATCTGGAATAACGATGTAAATTTGTCATTCCGGTGTGCCAGGCCAAGCCTGGTTGATCTTGTAACCTGAGAGGTGGTTACCCTGCTAATTGCTCGTTCAGCAGGAAGCGGAGTGGGCGGCGCCCGGAGTAATTCGCGGCGTCGAAGCCCCGCCGAGCAAACGTGTGAGCCGTAACGTAAGTGAACCCGATTCGGCCTCGTTACATTGAAGAGTGGCCAGCCCGCCAGATGTGGTGAAGCCCGCTGCCGATGGTGAAGTAACGAGCAGAAGCAGCCATTGGGCCTTCCGGGGTGGTTGGGGACAGCGCGCACGGACAGAACAATCGAGGAACCTGGGAGACCCGACGTGGCGGCTTCATAGCCAACGGATGGGGGGGAATAAATAACCTCCATTCGGCTGCGTCGGGAGTCGGAGAGGTCCATAGTAGCGAGGAAGCGGGTAACGACCGTGGAGCCAAGGGACCCTACTGAAGACATGTTTCGGTAAGATAGGAGGAGTGCCGATTGGACGATCCTTATTTGGACCAACCTACTACGGAACAGGCGACCAGCGTCAAAATCGACTGGTCGAAGAAGCTCTCTTCCTTGAGACGGAAACTGGGCCAAAAGGCCAAGTGTGACCGCATTTCGTTGCTCCTGTGCATGCCCTCGGCCGAGAGTCTTTAGGAAAGCCGGATGCGGGAAATCCGCACGTCCGGTTTGAATGAGGGGGAGGGCGGCTAAGCCCCCCCTCCCTACTCTACCGTTTATCTGCGAAATCTGTGGTTACATTTCTGGTACTTAATTAAAAAAGCTCGCCGAACTCAGGTTAAGGCTAGGCAACTTTTGCCGCTTAAGCCGCCTGGGGGCCTGGTACCGGAGGTGCCCAGTATTATCGCCGGTGAAAAAGTAAG
>JADFYA010000127.1 GCA_015233285.1 Deltaproteobacteria bacterium
ATCAAGACCATCTTTCTTTGCCGCTACCTGGGCTCCGAAGAGATACGCCGTGAAGTAAACGAGGGTCTCAATATGGTCGAGAGTTGGAACAGCACCAACGGATTTATTTTTTACGGCAAAAGCGGGGAGCTATCCACAAACCGCCAGGAGAACCAAGAAACAGGGCTTCTGTGCCTACACCTGCTCCAAGCCTGCATGGTCTACATCAACACCTTGATGATTCAGCAGGTCCTATCCGACGCAATTTGGTCGAATAAAATGACAATACGGGATCGGGCTGCCCTGAACCCACTCATAACACTCCACATAAATCCCTATGGACGTTTTGAATTAAACATGGAGACTCGGCTGACACTGGCTTAACCTCTTAATGAGCAGGACAACATATGTTTATTATTCAATAAATAGACAATCTGCGGCTGGTTGTAAGAATGTTGGGTTTACCCCGATTCCCGGGGCTTTTTCAGTCCGATAATCTAGGTTATGTTAACTTGATCTGATAACTCACAGAACCAACAGCCAAATATCCTTATAATGCTTTTTGGGCCTTTGCTACTCACGGGCCGTTTTGATCGACCGGATATTCCCACTTAATGTGGTTTCAAAAATGCGATGATTGCAGTTCGCTGCAATTAGATTTGCTTACCCCTGACTGAAAAAATGGTTTAAGAAAACGCTGTGGCCACTACGACCGCCGACCGGTTCGCTCGTGACTAAGAGGCCCTTGATCTGGGAGGAACAAGTTATAGAAAAAAGTTAAACAGTCCCATCTCATTAAGATTAACAGACAATATTCTTTAACTGGAAGATTTAATAGATAGAATAGCTCCTCGAAAATTGGGCGGTATGCTATTGGTTTGCCCTGATCATAGAGTGGTATAATTTTGAACCGACGATTTTGGTATACTTCCTGACCGGCGGTAACACCGGCCTCTCGTTTGGGATCTATTTTTCGTCCAGTATTGAACGAACGACTTCCAGCAGTTGATGATTATTATATGGCTTGTTGACGAACCCCTTTGCCCCGGCCGCAACGGCGTTCTTGCCTGGACCATCGGCGGAATACCCGCTGGCGATGATGACCTTTATCGACGGGTCAAGACCCAAGAGGCCTTCGAGGCATTGCTTACCACCCATCTCAGGCATAATCAGATCCAGGATGACCAGGGTTATCTCCTCGCCTCGTGTCTGGTACACATCCAGGGCCTCTTTGCCATTGGAGGCCTTGATCACCTGGTAACCGGCCTTGGTTAAGAGTACGTAACCGAGTTCGCGAATGAACTCTTCGTCATCCACCAGCAGGATGGTCTCAGTTCCACCTTTCGGCATCTTCCTTTCTCTGGCTTCTTTTTCCTCCTCATCCGAAATGAGCGCGGGGAAATAGATCTTGAAGGTGGTCCCTTGTCCTATTTCGCTGTAACACATTATATGACCACCGTGCTGTTTCATGATTCCGTGGACCATTGACAGGCCAAGCCCAGTTCCTTCGCCGACGCCTTTGGTCGTGTAAAACGGCTCAAAGATGTGCTCTAGGGTGTCGTTATCCATCCCGGTGCCGCTATCCGTAACCATCAATCGAACGTAGCGGCCGCGTTTGACGTCAAAATGCGTTTTCGTATACTCCTCGTCGAAGGTGAAGTTGGCGGTTTCGATGGTCAATTTGCCTCCATCAGGCATGGCGTCCCGGGCATTTACCATAAGGTTCATCAGGATCTGGTCCACCTGGGTCGGATTGGCATTGATCGCGGCCAAATCCTCGGCCAGCAAGATCTGGATGTTGATCATCTTGGGGATGGTTCTTTCAATCATTTTCCGCAGTTCACTGATGCGGGAATTCAGGTTCAGGGGCTGAAGTTCGATCTCCGTCTTCCGGCTGAAGGTGAGCAGTCCCCGGACCAGATCGGCTCCCCGCTTTGCGGATTCGTGTATCTTCGTTAGATCAGGCCGGTAACGTTCAGGCAATTCTTTATCGATGAGAATGAACTCCGAGTATCCCAACGCCACCTGCAAGATATTGTTGAAATCGTGAGCGATGCCTCCGGCCATGGTCCCGATTGCTTCCATCTTTTGAGCTTGAAAAAGTTGCTTTTGGAGAATTCGTAGTTGGGTTACATCCCGAATGACGGCTAGACTGACCTTACCCCAGATAGGATCATCCCACGAGATTGCGTCGAGGAGCACGTTAAGAATAGTCCCGTCTTTCTTTACGTACTCATAAGGCACCTCGTTGGCTTCGCCGACCGTCCAGAATAATTCGATGACATTTCTAAGTGTGGCCCTTGATCCGGAGGTCATGATCGATTCAATGCTGGCCCCGATGATTTCAGCCCGATCATACCCTAATGTTTCGAGCCATTTCTTGTTGACATTCCTAATAATCGAACTCTGGTCTATAGAATGCATCATCACGGGAGTGTCATCGTAAATCCGGCGAAAACGATTTTCACTATTTCTTAGTTCCGCTTCGGCCTGTCGCCGGAGGACGATTTCCTTCTGCAAGGCCCGGTTGGCTTGCTCCAACTCGAGGACCTTTTTCTCCAGCTTGTGAATCAGAACTTCGCTGTATTCTTTGAGCAAACCCACTTCATGACCTTCCGGTGCCCGGTGTGGGGGCAATTCATCGGCGGATTTTTTGGATAAAACCTCCAGGATCCGGGCCATGAACGGTTCCGGCTCAACGGGTTTGATGATGAAGGCGTCCGCCCCCAGGTCCAGGGCTAAGCGTTCGTCCTTGGGCTCGGTGTAGGTGGCGGTATAAACAATGAAGGGAATCGTTTTGAGGCGGTCATCGGCCTTCCATTGACGCAGGAGCGTGTACCCGTCCATAACCGGCATCAGCAGGTCGGAGATGATCAGGTCAGGCAGTGCCTCTCGGGCTTTAATCAGCGCCTCAGCGCCGTGGCGGGCTTCGTCTACGACACAACTGTGACCTTGCAGGAGGACACGCAGCAGGTAGAGGTTCTCTTGCTTGTCGTCCACAATAAGGGCGCGGATCATGGGGTTGCCTCCTCACCGGGCGAGCCAAGAAAGCGCTCGACTTCGGCTACGAACGTCTCCGGATTGATGGGTTTCTCGATGTAGCCTTCCGCTCCTGCGGCTAAGACCTTTTCTTTGTCGCCGACCATGGCATAGGATGTAACCGCGACGATGGGAGTCGATTTGAATCGGGGATCGCTTTTTAAAGCGCGGGCCACGGCGTAACCGTCCATCCCCGGCAACTGGATGTCGAGCAAGATCAAGTCGGGGCTGACTTTGGCGGCTAATTCCAGGCCCAGCGAACCGGACACTGCGGAAACGACTTTATGGCCGCGCTGCTCCAGGAGGAAGGTCAGCAGATAGCGGTTTTGCTCATTGTCTTCGATAAGAAGTATTCTTGCTTTCATGAGTTGCTTGATCCTTGTAGCGGAAAGGTGAAGCTAAACGTGCTGCCTTTGGCCCACGTACTTTCGGCGCTGATATCGCCGCCCATCAACTCGGCCAGGCGTCGGCAAATGGCCAGGCCCAGGCCGGTCCCATCGTAATTTCGTGACAGACCGGATTCAATCTGCCGGAAAGGTTGAAACAAGGTCTTGAGATCATCGGACTTTATTCCTATCCCGGTGTCGGAGACGCAGAGCCGGACGGCGGTCTGCCCGGTCATCCCTTCCGGGGACTTGAAATCATAAACCAGTTCGGCCTTTAGCGCGACTTCGCCGTTATCGGTGAACTTGATGGCATTATTAAGCAAATTGAGTAGAATCTGTTCGACGCGGCGCTGGTCACCGACGGCTTCGTCAAGCCCAAGCCCGATTTGGGCCCGCAGAGCCAGACCTTTCTTTTCAGCCAGCGGGGTGACGATGCCTAAGACCTTGTTGATAGATGCACCCAGGTCGAACCGCTCTCTGGCCACTTCGAGTTGCCCCGCTTCGATCTTGGAGATGTCGAGCACATCGTTGATGAGGGCCAGCAAGTGGCGGGAGCTGGACCGGACCATTTCGAGCTGCTTGCTCTGTTCCGGATTCAACGGCCCGGCCAGCCCTTGCAGGATGATGCCGGTGAAGCCGATAATTGAGTTGAGCGGCGTGCGCAGTTCATGCGACATATTGGCCAGGAATGCAGATTTGATATGGTCGGCCGCCTCGGCCCGCTCCTTGGCCTGGGCCAGTTCCCCGGTCCGCTCGGCCACGATCTGCTCCAACTCCACCGCGTGCCGGTGAGAGGCCTCGTAAAGTTGGGAATTCTCAATGGCCAGGGCTAGCTGTCCGGTAACGGTTTCCAGGAGGCTCAGTCTGTGCTCCGATGGTTTAATTTCGGTGCGGGTGAACAGACATAATACGCCGACGCACCGGTTGGCCGTGACCAACGGGTAGGCTGCATGGAAATTAATCAGGTCTCCGCGAGTGGATTCCAATGTCGCGTAGGCCAGGACTTCCTCGCGGTTGCGCAGGATCACCGGCTTTAAGGTCCGGGCACACTCACCACACAGGCAGTCCCCTACCCTCACACTGCTGGTGACCAGGTCCGGGTTAGCCGCGTTGGAGACGGCCCTGGAGGCGGTCAATTCCAGTACTTCATCCGGTGCCACCAAACAGACCGTGCCACCCTCCAACCCGACCAGGTCCAGGGCCTCGTTCAACACCTGGTCTAGGACCGCCTTAAGATCCAGAAAGCCGGTGACGGCCGAAACAATCCGGTTGATGGCGCGCAGCTCCTCGTTCCTCTCCTTGAGTTCATCCTGGGCCTGTTTGAGTTCCGTGATGTCCATTCCAATGCTCAGGACCTCAACAATGTTTCCCTGGTCATCCGGCACTATTTTATTGGTCCAGGCTATCAGAACGTGCTCTCCGTTGCGCCGCATGTTCTCATTGACGTTTTGTTCAAACGCCTTGGGATCAGCCAGAATCCGATCCATCAGCGGACCCAGGTCACGGCCCGTATTGTCCTTTATGGGGACGATCGTGCCGATCACATGGCGTCCGATAATCTCCTCATAAGAGTAACCAAAGAATTCTTGACCGAACTCGTTTAAAAAGGTTATCTTTCCCTCCCGGGTCCAGCGCAGAATGATGCTGCAAGCATGCTCGACCAGCTCACGATACTTTCGTTCGCTCTCCACCAGCCGTTCTTCGGCCTGCTCGTGCTCAACATGGGCGCGTAACGCGGTGATACCGTAGGCCAGGTCATCGGCCAGTTCAGTCAACAACCTGACTTCCTCATCACCGAAGGCGTCCGGCTCGCCGGCATACACATTCAACGCCCCGAAAACACGGTTGTCACGCTTCAGCGGCAGGGCTACGGAAGAGACATAATGCCGCTGCATGGCCGCTTTGCGCCAAAGTTCAAATGATTGCTCGACGGGGATGTGGCGGGCGACCACGGGCTGCCCGGTCCGGATGGCGGTGCCGGTGGGGCCGCGGCCGGCCTCGGTGTGATCCCAAGTTATGTGGGCTGCGTCGAGGTATCCGTTTTCAAAGCCGGCCTGGGCAATCGGGCGCACTGTCTTGGATTCATCCTGCTCAGCCAGGCCGAACCAGGCCATGTGATAGCCGCCTTGCTCGACCAGAATCCGGCAAACGCTGGCCACGAGGGTGGTTTCATCCTGAGTCCGGATCAGGGCCTGATTGCATTCGGTCAACGTCCTTAAGGCCCGGTTCAAACGCTGCAATTCCGCCTCGGTCCGCTTGCGGTCGGTAACATCCTCCAACGTAATCAGGTGTTCGCCTGTCCGGAGCTGGATGGGCCTGAAAAACACATCCTTTCTGGTCCCATCACCGCATGTGACTGTGAAGACTCTCGGCCGCTGGGTCCCAGGTCTGGCCTCATGCATATCGCTGATCCAGGTTGCGATCACCTCTTTCCGGTAGCCTGAGTCGGGATAGGCCCTTCTCATCCAGGCCGCCACATCAGGAAAATCTTCCGGATCATACCCAAACATATCGGCCACCTGAGGGCTGCAATAGCCAACCGCGCCATCTTCGTTGATGATTATCGTTCCGAACGGCACATTTTCGATAAGGGTCTGGAACTTCTCCTTGGAACGCTTCTGCTCGCTGATGTCTCTCACCCAGACCTGAATGCCGGGTTCTTCCTCAAAGTGGAACACCTTAGCCCTGATCTCGCCATCGAGCCCAGTTCCTTTTTTTGACTGGAGCCGGACTTCACACCGATCGGTTACGGTTTCTCCGCGTAACCGGGCCTGGGCTCTGGCCCGAATCATTGCCTGGTCTTCCGGGTGATATAGGATCCAGTGGTCCTGGCCAATGAGCTCTTCCGGTTCATAGCCGAGAATTTCATGCAGCCGGTTATTGGCGAAGACTATGGTGGTTCCTTTCTGCAAAAAGATTCCGTCGAAACTGTCCTCCACGAGCGCCCGATACCTCTGTTCGCTCTCTCTTAGGGCCTCTTGGGCCTGGTCACGCTCGCGCCCGCGGCGGTGGATCTTCCAGGCACCCACCCCGAGCAACAACAGAACCAAACCCCAGATAGCGCTTTGAACAAGCAGTTCCTCTCTCTGGTAAAGGCGGACCAGGGACATAACCATCCGGTCAATATGACTCAGGTTCAACCACAATACCGGTACGACCCCAAGCACCCAGACGACCGGGAGCGCCCAGATCCATGGTCTATGCGGCCTCCGACCTGCACCCGGGGGCACAAGAAAACGGATTGCATCGCGAGCAGTAATGGCCAACCGATGTTTTTTATTGGTTAATTTCATTAGATTCCGTTTTCTGCCACGATCAAAAGGCGATCAAAAGGGCTTTGGGGATAGGCGACAGCCGCATGGCTCCCTGGCGTCTTTTGGACCATCGGGTAACAGGGGTTGTAAGCCCAACTCCACGAAATTTTTATGGGGCCAAAATCATCCCTGCCCAAATGGCCTCCAAGTCAATCGGGTGCGGCTTTGCAGAGCAGTCTGTGTCTCAGAAGTGTTTTTAGTGCGTTCTCAAAACTCGGTTATCCAGGGCGGTCAATATGGGGTTCTGAGCCCAAACCGACGGAATTCGTCCAATGCGCCTAAAATGTCAGAATGAAATCTGTGACCTTTCGCTGCACGTGTCAATAAATGACATAATTAACTCTATTCTGACGCTGTGGAATGGCCAATCCTGACATCAGGTTAAGGTATACTTCAATCTGACAATATCCTTAGCGTGCTATTTTTTCCGTTTCGTGAGGTGACCCCATAGAGTGTATTTTGGGGGTTGCTAAGCACGGGGAGTAGGAGACTCGTGGCGTTTGCCTGCGTATCCATATCCGTCCATATCCGCAACTATAGACGTTAAGAAAAAGATTTTGGATATGGCATGGGGCAAATCCAGGCAGGCAGGGAGCCTGCGCCGCCAGAAATACAAATTCTTTTCCTGCAAAGCTATAGCTGCTTAGGTAAGGCCGGTGTATGGGGTCTATGCCTTCTTAGCCTCGGCAGCCAGGCACTTTTTGATGTTTTCCATAGTGTCGAAATAGACGTTCCAATATTCAGCGGTATTCACCCAGGGACGGACGACAAACTTAGTTTTGGTGTCATCAAATTCACTTAGGCCGATTGTTGGAATAGGATCTTTGAGGATACGGCTGTCGTTGGCCACCACGTCTTGAATGATGCTCTTTATTTTCTCCGGGTCACTCGCCATGGGAACACTAAACTCCATATCAACTCGGCGGCGGTCGTGGGCAGAGAAGTTGGTGACATTGTCTCCAGTGAGTTTAGCGTTGGGCACAATGATTTTCTTATTGTCCCCGGTTTTTAAAACCGTGGTAAAAATCTGTATTTCTTCCACCACCCCGTTGACCCCTGCCCCCTGAATTTGATCCCCCACTCTGAATGGATGGAAGATGATCATCAACACCCCCGCTGCAAAGTTAGCCAGGGATCCTTGCAAGGCTAAACCGATAGCTAACCCAGCGGCGCCAAGGACGGCGATAAAGGAGGTCGTCTGAACCCCGAGTTGACCTAGGGCAGATAGGATAACAAATGTCATCAGACCTACATAAGTCAGGCTTCCGGTGAAAGAGACCAGGGTCCGCTCTACCTTACCTTTGGTCATGATGTTCTGGATTAGTTTTCTTAAAAACTTGGCCACCTGCCACCCGATCACTAGGACGGCCAAGGCGGCGATAATTTTAACCCCGAAAACAGTAATTAATTCTCTAAGCTGGGCTATTATCTTGTCCATTTTTTTAATCCCCTTATTCTTTGGCGGTTGCCGGTGTATGCGGTGTGGTCATAATTATGGGAGACTTAATACCCCGTGTTGAGAACGACGGTTGGGAATAGCCTATGTTAGCAACTAAATGGAAGGACAACTATTTTATAATTATGGGTGAGTTTAAATAAACGGTTCTAAAGTTCCATAGGATTTGACCTCTCTGTCGCATCCCCAACAGCCAAAAAACTATGTTTCGAGTATCCGTTGTGCTTCATTAGAGTATACCCTATAGAGTCGCTTTTGCTGAGACACTTCTTCGTCTCATTTAGATTGACTTTTCATATCTGAGACGATACCTTGGCATGGTCTAAACTCTAATGAGACAAATGGTGCTGCGATGACACTTTATGGCTATGCCCGCGTTTCCACTACCGACCAAGACCTAACAATCCAAGAGCAGGCGTTACGTGCCGCTGGCTGCAGCGTGGTACGATCAGAAACGGCTAGCGGTAGCCAACGTGCTGGACGCACTGAACTGGATACGCTGCTCGAATTTTTGCGACCTGGCGATACCTTGGTAGTCACTCGTATCGACCGCTTGGCGCGTAGCATCAAAGATCTACAAGATATCGTGGTTGATCTCAAGTCACGGCACGTGACCTTGAAGGCAACAGAGCAGCCTATTGATACACATAGCGCAGCGGGAAAAGCTTTTCTCGATATGCACGGGGTT
>JADFYA010000128.1 GCA_015233285.1 Deltaproteobacteria bacterium
TTACGGATATTTCCATCAGGTCTTCACCATGGGCCCGGCACTCCAGTTGGATTATTTTGGGTGAGGACTGGTTGAACTACACTCCGTTTTGAATGAGATTCTGAAAGATTTGCCGAAGCAACATGGGCACCGTATTAATATACGGCCATTCGCCATCGATTTTTATTACCACATCTTTCGGTAAATTCAAAGATATTATGAGATCATTTAGAAAGTGATATAAGTTATGTTCTTCCGCTAAGGATTTATCGCCGCCCACCCGGTGCAGTTGGATCAGATCGTCGATCAAATGTTGGCTTTCTTGGATGGCTCGTTGAATTCCCAGCAGGTATTCTTGTTGTTCCTTGCCTATGTTGTCGGCCAAATCCTCAGCCAGGAACTCGGCGTACCGTAGGATAGCCCGCAGCGGAGCTTTCAGATCGTGAGACACGACGTAAGCGAATTGCTCCAGTTCCAGATTGGTCGTTTCCAGTTCCTCTTTCGACTTACGTAGCCGCCGCTCCATTCCCTTTTTATATACGGCTACTTCAATGGCCGCCTTAAGCTCGCTGTCGTGGAACGGCTTGACGATAAATCCAAACGGTTCGGTCAGCTTGGCCTTCTCGACGAACTGATCAGCCGAATAGGCGGTCAGGAAAATGATTGGGATATCCAACTCGGACTTGATCAGCTCAGCCGCGGCAATGCCGTCTAACCGCCCCGGCATGACAATATCCATTAAAATCACATCAGGTCTAAAATGCCGAGCCAATTCCACGGCCTGGACGCCCGATGAAGCTGTCCCGACTACGTCGTAACCCACGGCGCTCAGGGCTTTTTTCAGCCTCAATGCGATGACGGCTTCATCGTCGACAATCATTATTTTGGCGGAGTGTTCCGTCATTTTAGTCCGTTTCTTGTGGCCATTACCACGTGGGGACGAGTTTGGTGTTTCGGATTGCCGGTCGGGCTCGGTTGGATGTTCGGCCGCATGGCTCATTTTAAAAGCATAATCTCCTGATTACGTCTGTTAAACTCCTTGTAACTTAACGACGTTGACCTACTGCCGCAACCCGCAACGCCTAAATTTCACCTTGACGTTGGCCGATCCAGGTCATGATCTTGTCGAGTTCGGATCTAAATTCGTTGAAGGCCTTACCCCGGTGACTTACGGAATTTTTTTCGGGCATGGTCAGTTGGGCGAATGTTTTTTCCAGGGGTGGGTAATAGAAAACCGGATCATAACCAAATCCGTTTTGTCCCACAGGTTGGGTCGTGATCAAGCCTCCACATTCGGCCTCATAGGTTAAGGCGGCGCCACCCGGCATGGCCAGAGACAGAACACAGACGAAGGCCGCGGCCCGATTGGCCTGGCCGTCCATCGCCGCCAGCAATTTTTGAATATTTTTCTCATCGGTTGCATCCATTCCCGCATAACGGGCGGATAAGACTCCGGGGGCGCCGTTTAAGGCTTCGACCACCAAGCCGGAATCGTCGGCTAAGGCCGGAAAACCGAGAATGCGGGCGTAAAAAGAAGACTTTTTGTAAGCGTTTTCTTCAAAGGTGAGACCATCTTCGACGACATCAGGTAGTACTCCGAAGTCGTTCAAGTCTCTGAAGTCAATTGGATATTCAGCCAATACCCGGCGGATCTCTTGGGACTTGCCGCGATTTCGGGTAGCTAAGACAATAATAATAGGGTGCACGCCGACTCCTTAATGGCTATAGTTTTCCGAAATTGAAATTTTATATTATCCCTTTCAACCATCTTAAGAGCACAACGCAAAAGCATAACGAAGTGGGCGGAGAAAAGAAAAGTCAGACTCAGAGGCTATCACGAGTTGACCGCATAATTAAATAAACTCCTGCGTTTTCTTTTTATGTTTCGCGTCCACGGCGTTATACTTTTGCTTAGAATGTTAGAATTGGCCATTAGAAACAACATAGACTCCTCTACTGATCCTTTGCACCCGACCTTGGCGATAGGCTTTGCTCAGACCATAATTAACGGTATATATTTCCATGCCTGTTTCTTTGACCACTTCTTTCGGGCCGGCTCCATCCGAATGTTTCCCGATTACCTTGACAATCAGGTCCACCACGGAAGCCTCTCCTTCCACCTTGCGGCCTCTTTTGACCCGAATGGATCCTGTGCGAGTATGCCGCCGAAAGTTCTTAAGTAGTTCTTCAGCCTTTTCTTTGATCGTATCGACCCGCCGGGATAGTTTATCTAAATCCGCCTTGGCGGCGATGTCGAAATTATTTTTTAAGTCTTCTATCATACCGAAGAAGTTAAAGTATTGTTGTTTGTTCGTCATTCCTTTCTCCTCTGGCCATACAATAATCTGAACAAGTGGTACCTTGATTCAGAAAAAAAGTCAAGAGCGCATTGACACCGCCATAACTCAGCATCATTCCATCCTTTTCTATGAAAATACCGACAGTCGAACGGGTCAGGCGCGACCTTGGGAAAATCGTCAAACAAAATCAAGGCATTTTCTATTGCACCAGAGTCAATGAATTGTCAAGTTTAAACTAGACGCTAACAGGCCGGATAAAGGTGTCCCACAAGGATTCACCTCACGTGAATTAAATTTTGAGTAGCAATCCAAATCGCAACGCGGTATAATTAAAATTTTTCCTGGTGAGAAGAAAAGGGATTTGGTTCAGGGTTATCCCTAAAAACGGCGGACCAAGATGACACGTTCACGATTATGCCTTTAGAATCAAAAGAAAATTCTCTTCATACCCCATTCTGGGTCAAAGTTCTGGCCCTGTTTTGCGACATCACCCAGGACCGGCCTCTGACAATCTGCCTGGCCAGAGACATGGCTCGGCGGCGGCTGGATCATGGCGCCCGGGGGTTTTATTATTCCCTGCAGCATGAGCTGCGCCTGGATGATCGTCATTACCATAATCCCGCTCAATTTGACCCGGAGATTTATGAAAACGTCGAAGTTGATATCCTCGTTTTCGATCATGCCCTGTTAAAAATTTGGCGCAGCCTGGATCAGGCCCTGGATTGTTTTGACCAGAATGGAATTACTTGGGAGCAGCGCCGGTCCCAGGCCCTGGATGTCTTTAAAACGGGGCTAATGACCGGGATATATTCTAAATTCGATGGGTTAAGATACGAAGACACTGTTTTAACCTGCATTAAAGAAGCATTGACCATTATTGCATCCGTGGTGGCTTTCGACCAGCCGTCACATTGATTGGAAAAAAATGGATTTTCAAATGAATAAGTTGGCTGAGCCTGATAACCATATCTCAGGTCTGACAAATTTAACCGTCGTTCCCGAACAAACACCCGGCCGGCCCGGTGAAAATAAGTGGCGTGTGCTAGAGCTGATTGTGCCTGAAAAGTACTTCGACGACTTCTCGGATTTCGTCATTGGTTTGACGGGCCTGGGGGTGGAAGTGATCACCGAGCCGACACCCGACCAGCCGACCGGCCGCATCAGGGCCTATCTGCTTCTAAATGACGAGGCAGACAAAAATATGGACCTCCTGACGCATCGGTTGTCGGCCATCAATATCGCCACCGCCGGAGACGGAGCTCAACTTATGGGCGCGTCCGAAATGGATGCCGAAAATTGGGCGGAGAACTGGAAACAGTACTTTACGCCGGTTACCGCCGCCGGAGATTTAACCATTGTTCCGCCCTGGGTCGACCCTGCAACCATGCCGGACCGCCGGGTAGTGACCATCAACCCAGGTATGGCTTTTGGAACCGGGCACCATTATACGACGCATTTGTGTTTGGATGCCTTGGGAGAAATTTTGGTCGGTCGGGATTTACCCGGCCGGGCTGTGCTGGATGTCGGCTGTGGGACTGGGATTCTGGCTCTGTCTGCGGCCAGATTGGGCGGGCGGCCGTGCCTGGGAGTGGATCTGGACCCCCTGGCGATTGAGGCGGCAATGGAAAACGCCACCCTGAACAAACTCGGTGATGCCGTCACGTTTGCTCAGGGCGGTCCTGAAAAGGTTCCGGGCACCTATGACCTGGTGCTGGCCAATTTGTTTTTAAACGAGCTGGTCAGGTTAGCCGGGGTGCTGGTGGCCCTGACCAATCCGGGAGGCCGGATGGTGCTGAGCGGTTTGCTGGAAGAACAAGTAACCGAGGTTATCGAGGCGATGGAGGCCGCCCAGGCCAACCTGCTGGACTCCCGTTTCCTGGAGGGTTGGGCCTGCTTGATCTTTACTCGTTAAATCGGGTTGCATTGGGATGAAGCCTTTGGAAATATAGCTGGTTACTGACCCCTGGGAACTTGACCCAGATGAAGCGCCCGGCCCCGAGACGGTCGAAGCCGACCACGCCGGCCTCCCCAAAAACCTCTGCATCGTCGGGATCACGCCTTCTTTTGAAGGCTGGAATTAAGCATCCTATCGCCACAGGTTATCAAAATGGTCGATCCCGCCCTGGCCCGAGAGAGACTGATCGCCCGATTACAGGTGATGGCCGGGGCCTCCATGATCAGTTTTTCAGCCGTTTTCGTTAAACTGGCCCATGTCGGGCCGACCACGGCCGGGTTTTACCGTGTCCTTTTTGGCGGGCTGGGGCTGGCCGCCCTGGTCTTAATCAAAGGCGAGCCGCTTTGGGCCGGCCGGCGGTTCTTCCTGACCTCGGCCCTTTGCGGTCTGATGTTTGCTTTGGACCTGGGCTTCTGGCATCGGAGTATTCACTTCATTGGGCCCGGCCTGGCCACCCTCTTGTCCAATTTCCAGGTTTTTTTTCTAGCCGCTTTCGGTATCTTGGTGTTTAAAGAAAAGCTGACCTGGCGGTTAGGGTTGGCCATTCCCCTGTCAATGACCGGTCTCTACCTGGTGGCGGGGCTAAACTGGCACCGATTAGGCAAAGATTATCATTGGGGGGTCGTCTTCTCTTTGATCACGGCAGTATGTTACGCAGTTTACATCCTGGTTTTAAGATGGTCGCGGGCTCATGTCCGGCGTTTACCGGTAGAGGCCGGACTGGCTATCATCTCATTCACCACAGCCGGCATCTTGGGCCTGTTTTCCGTTCTGACCGGAGAGAGCCTGGCCATCCCAGACGGCCAAACTTGGGCGGCCTTAATTGGTTACGGTCTTTTCGGCCAGGTCTTCGGCTGGGTATTTATCTCCAAAGGACTGCCCAGGACGGACTCCTCCCAAGTCGGGCTATTCTTGCTCATTCAGCCGACCCTGGCCTTTATCTGGGACTTGCTGTTTTTTTCCCGGCCGACCACCGCCGTGGAAGCGTTAGGGGCTTGCCTGGCCCTGGGCGCGATCTACCTCGGCGTGACGCGATAGCCCAAGATGCTGAATCAATGCTATTGAATTAAGCGTGCGACGTTAAGATTTCTCGCTTGGCTCGAAATGACAGCGAGGTTGACCATCTGGAATGACGATATAATTGTCATTCCGAACGAATGTGAGGAATCTTATCACACCCTAAGGTGATCAGACCGCTCCTTAATTCAACAGCATTGGGAGGCTGAATATCGGTTTAGTAACGCTCAAACTCATTTTCTTCAGATCCGGACATCTGTAATGTTACCCCTTTTTTCTCGTCTCCGGCGGATGTTTGCCCGGCCGAAGCGGCTCCCTTATTGGAAGATTTATGAGGGAGCATTCCGGGGTGGGAGGTCTTGGCTGAACCTGCCGCAACCATTTGGCGACCAGGCTTTGACCGTCTTCCCGGCGTACCTGCGTGCGGCTGATGCTCCAGCCTAAAGAAACTGATTATTTCTCTAAGTTGCTCCGATTGAGCGGACAACTGCTCGCTGGCGGAAGCCATTTCTTCAGACGCACTGGCGCTTTGTTGAATCACCTGATCAAGCTGTTGAACGGCCTTGGACACCTGCTGAATACCGTCGGCCTGCTCACCACTGGAGGAATTGATCTCTTGAACTAACTCAGAAGTTTTTTGAATGTCAGGGATGATGGTTTCGATCAACTTACCGGCGTGTTCGGCCACTTCCACACTGCTGACCGACAGGCTGCCGATTTCCTTAGCCGCATTCTGGCTCCGCTCGGCCAATTTGCGCACTTCC
Source organism: Deltaproteobacteria bacterium (assembly GCA_015233285.1). The sequence continues at coordinate 6,015 of JADFYA010000128.1, forward strand.
GCGGCAACCACAGCGAACCCCTTACCGTGCTCCCCGGCCCGGGCTGCTTCGATGGCGGCATTAAGGGCCAACATATTGGTCTGCCGGGCAATTTCCTCGATAATCCCAATCTTTTCGGCGATACTCTTCATAGCCTTGACCGTTTCCGCTACCGACCGGCCACCCTCTTGAGTGTCTTTGGCCACTCTAATGGCGATTGCCGCGGTTTCTTTGGCGTTGTCGGCGTTTTGACTCACTGTGCTGCTCATTTCCTCCATGGAACTGGAGACTTCCTCTACGCTGGCGGCTTGCTCGGAGGCCCCTTGGGACATTTCGGTGGCCGTAGAACTGACTTCTTCACTGCCGGAAGCCACCTGGTCGGTGACAGACTGAATGTTACCCACCACCTCCGTCAAGTCCTTGACCATTCTATCCAGGGCGATCATCAGCGTATCATTCCCAGACCTTATGTCAGCTTTGACCATCAGATTTCCGGATGCGATCTCCTGAGCCAGTTGGGTAATCCCGTTCATGGCCTGAATCATCTTGTTGAATGATTGCAACAGCATTCCGATCTCGTCCTTGGTGTTGGCTTCGAGCTGAACGTCCATATCCCCAATAGCCAGTTTTTCAGCCGCGGCGGACAGACTCTTGATCGGCCGGCTGATAATCTGGGCCAGGAAAAATCCAAGCCCGATAGCCAGGATCACGCCGACTACAGCCAGGATGAGGCACAGCCTTTGAGCGTCGCGGGCCAGGTTTCCGTTTTCTTCAGACCTCTTTTTGGCCTGGTCCACCTTCAGGTCAAATATCTTATTTATCGACTCGGTAATGGCCCGGCCCAGAATAACGACATCACCCCGGAGTAAACTAATCGCGTCTTCCCTTTTATTTTCCAAAGCCAGGGAGATGGCTTTTTCCGTAATCAGCTTGTATTTTTCCAAACTTGATTTAACGATCTGGTATTCCTTTCGGACGTCTTCGGCCTTAATGGTTTTTTCAAACTTCGCCATATTTTCATCGATGGATTTGTCGAGATCCTTGATCACTGCTGTCAGGCCTTTCATTTCATCGGCCGTCTTGGCCATAATTATGTCTCTCACATTGACCCGAATCCGTTGAAAGTCGTCGGAAACTTTATAGATATCTACCAATGGAGCGGTATTTCGGGCATACATGAGCTTATCTGCTTCGTCGAGCTGATGGATGCTCCCTATGCCGATGTAGCCTATGAATCCGGCAATCAAGGCCACCAGGATAAAACCTGACAGAAGCTTTGTTCTGATCTTCAAATTATAGAACCAGTTCATGATCGTCTCTCCATTATTTTGTAATCAGCAGTTAAATCACGATCAGTTGTACCATGCTTTATATGCCGGCGTTACGCAGCACTGGCCGGCCGGATTCTAACTAACACCGGCGGCCCGTCCCGTCCCTGCATTCGAAGCCGCGATGGACGCGGCCGGCGGCGAACTATTCGAAGAATCAGATGAATTCTTGACCAGGGCCAGCTCATCGGAGGAAAGCACCATATCAATGTCCAGAATGATCAAAAATTTCTCTCCGCACTTACCCATCCCTTTAAGGAACCTGGTGTCCAACCTGGTGCCCAGCGTGGGCGGAGGTGATATCTGACCGGGATCAAGATCTATGACCTCTTTTACCGAATCAGCCAGGGCGCCCATAAGGGTCAATTCGCCATCAATGGATATCTCGATAATCACAATACAGGTGTCCACCGTTCTTTCGATGGCTTTCATACCCAACTTCAGCCGTAGATCGATCACCGGCACGACGTTTCCCCGCAGATTTAACACGCCGCGGAAGAACTCCGGCATCCGAGGAACTTTGGTGATAGTAGTGAAATCCAAGATTTCCTTGACCTTGGAAATTTCGAGGGCGAAATCTTCTTCGTCAAGGGTGAAGGTGAGATACTGAGTTGCTTCAGTTATCGCGGCGGCACTCATGATTACCTCCCTGTTCGGTGATTAGTCGAGGACCGTTGAGCCACAAATTAACCATGGCCAAAATCATCACAATAAATATCAGGTTGGGGGCGATTAGTAAATAGGGATTATACCCATTGTTATGGGAGAATCTCACACGAGTATATGGGGGTTGCTATAGTGAGGATCAAAAAGAACCATGAGCAGCTCTCAAGATTAGGGAGGATCACCAAGAAGAACCATAAAGGCAGGCTGACTAATGCACACTTGAAAAGGCGCCTGGCTTTTGACACCTTTTCAAGTGCCCGGTAAGTGTTATCAATATATTTTGCCGGCTATGGTTTGTCCATCAGGATCTTGGTTTAGAAATGTTCAAAATTTACATCTTCAGAGTCACCCATATGTAATGCTATCCCTTTCTTCTCGTCTCGAAGGGATGCTTGCCCGGCCGAAGTGGTTTCTTTATTCAGGGCCTTGGGCGAACGAAACGTCTTAGGAGATGCCGCCGCAACTGCTTGGTCACGATGTTGTAACCGGCGGAGCGGCGAACCATGGGTACCCGACTGGTGTTCTAATCTAAAAAAGCTTATGACTTCTTTAAGTTGCTCCGACTGAGCGGATAACTGTTCACTGGCCGAGGCCATTTCTTCGGCGGCGCCGGCGTTTTGTTGGACCACCTGATCAAGCTGCTGGACAGCCTTGGAAACTTGCTCAATACCACCGGCCTGCTCACTACCGGAAGAGCTAATTTCTTGAATTAATTCAGAGGTCCTCTAAATATAAGGGATGATGTTTTCGATAAACTTACCGGTGTGTTCGGCCATTTCAACACTGCTACCCGAAGGCCTGCTGATTTCTTAAGCCGCGTTCTGACCCCGCGCGGCCAGCTTACTTACCCCCGCCCCAACCACGA
>JADFYA010000129.1 GCA_015233285.1 Deltaproteobacteria bacterium
TTATTTTTTCAATTTGTTCACAAACATCATTTTTGGCGGCCAGGCATGACAGCATATGCCCGGTTTCTTCCAGGATCAATCTTAGATATTTGACCAGGTGCCTGGCCGCGTCCGGGATATGGGAGAAGCTGTAAAAACTGATTCGGGTCGCAATGGATCTGATGATGTTTTGGATGTCTTCTTGAGCCATATTGATTTCATGGATATCTTCCCGGTCGATGGGCGTAATGAAGGTAGAAGCCAGCTCCCGGGCTATGTCGCGGGAGAGGAGATTGCCTTCTACCTCTATCTGATTAATAAGTTTGCATTTTTCTTTAACGTCTGTAAACTCGGAAAAAATATTATCCAGAAGGCAAGCGGCGTCCACCACTTTCTGGTTTTGCTTCTTGAACAGCTCGAAGAACTTGACTGTTTTGGGAAATAAACTTATGCCCATACGTTTTCTCTAGCCTTCTTTTATGATGTGACGTTTACCTCCTGGGAAGAAACGCGGTTTTCTCCCCATGCTTGGAGGTGAGTATATCTTACTATAATCATTAATAAAAAAATAGGAGGGCGGCCCTCGCGTATTTGCCGATGCCGCAGGTCAAATATCCCATAGTTGAGGTCGGTGTCAAGCAAAAACCGGGTTACCGGCCAAAAAGCATAAGCCCAAGGAAGCAAGGGCTGTTCCGAGAGTGAAAGTGGCGGTTTGTCCGGGCATTAACATAACAATATAAACGGACAAGCTGCCCGATAAGCTCTGCGTCTTCCATTACTTCTATTGAGTTGTCCGAGATCTGGAGTTTAATCCCTGAGGTCACGGCTGCCACAATTAACAAATTAATAAATTATCGAATTATTTTGACTGATTACCGACCATCACAGAATTTTTGGCCCGAACCCGGGGTTTTCTAATTTGACTTGGCATGTCATTCCTGATATTTTTAAATACCCTAATTAACGGATTGAAGCATCGGTCCCGCAACCCGCAACAAACAAGGAGCAGATCATGGGAAGCGATACACTTTTTAAATTAGGCATCAACGGCCTGGGCCGGATTGGAAAGTTGTGCCTATGGAATCAAGTGGGTCAGAGGTACTTTTCCGAAATTGTGGTCAATATGGGACGTCCGGTGGGGAGATCTTTAACCGATCTGGCCGATTTCATTGAACGGGATTCTACTTATGGCGCTCTCCACCAATACCTTTATGGGTGCTATGCCGATCGGGTCATTGAAGAAGTGAATGACGCCGCCGGCACCATGCGGATCAACGGGGTGCTGGTCAGGTTCTTGAAGGAAACCCGCAATCCGAAAGAACTTCCATGGGGTAAGCTCGGGGTTGATCTGGTCGTGGACGCCACGGGAAAATTCTTGGACCCGGCTGCTCCGGCCGATGACCCTAAAGGCTCTTGCCGCGGACACCTGGCAGCCGGGGCTAAGAAGGTCATCGTATCCGCCCCGTTCAAAATTAAAGATGTTAATTCGCCTTTGCCGCCGGACGCGGTGATGACGGTGCTGGGCATTAATGACCATGTTTTTGATCCGACGCGCCATAGCGTTATTTCCAATGCGTCTTGCACTACGACTTGTCTGGCCTATATGATGAAACCATTACTGGATTATTTTGGGGCCAGGAAAATGCTCTCCGCCTCTATGGCCACGGTTCATGCCGTTACCGGCGGTCAGGAAGTTTTAGATCGGCTGCCGGATGCCGGGGCCACGGATCTGAGAAAAAATAGAGGCGTGTTCAACAATATTATTTTGACCTCCACCGGGGCCGCCGACGCCCTGGCTTATATTATCCCGGAGATGAAGTCCATCGGGTTTATTGCCGAGTCTGTTCGTATCCCTACGGTTACCGGTTCGCTGGTTATGCTGGTGGCGACCTTGCAAGATGAATCTGGCGCCGACCCCATCAGCCGGGAATTGATCAACGAAATCTATAAACGGGCTGCGGCTAAGGATGCGAAAGGATTTTTGCAATACACCGAATCCCAGAATACTTCAATGGATATCGTCGGCCGGCCGGCCGGTGCGGCGATTATTGAAGGCCATGAGACCCGGACCCGGACTGCCGGGATCAGCCTGGATTTGAAAAATGTCATGGGCATTCCTAAGGATGCATTGAAAGCCATGCCCGATACGGTGATCGACCTGCCGGTGACTCAGGCGGTGGTTTTTGGCTGGTATGATAATGAAATGGGAAGCTACACCAACATGCTCTGTCACTGGACGGTGGAGATACATAAGCGTATGAAGGGATGAGCCGGACCGCGTCCTGTAGGTTAAGTTTATCAATAAGGTTTAACAAATGGCACATGTTATCAAGCGTATCATAATGTGGCGACAATAACTTATCAAGAGGAGATAATAATGAGCAAGACTGAAAAAAACTTGAAAGAAGCATTTGCCGGTGAGTCCCAAGCCAACAGAAAATATCTGGCCTTTGCCGACCAGGCGGACAAAGAAGGATTTAAAGCGGTGGCCAAATTATTTCGGGCCGCGGCCGCGGCTGAAACCATCCACGCCCACAAACATCTGAAGGTGATGCAAGGGATCAACGCCACTTCGGATAATTTGAAAGAAGCCATTGCCGGAGAAACTCACGAATTTAAAAGCATGTATCCGAAAATGATCGCCGAGGCCCAAGAAGAAGGCAACCGGGCGGCCGAGATGAGCTTTACCTATGCCAACGAAGTGGAAAAAGTCCATGCCGCCTTGTACCAAGAGGCTCTGGACAACCTTAAAGATTATCCTGAGCATGATTTCTACGTCTGCCGGATTTGCGGGCATACCGTAGCCGACGAAGCCCCGGACCAATGCCCCGTCTGCGGTTCGAAAAAGAATGGTTTTTGTAAAGTCGAGTAAGCAGATTCGGAACCCTGTTCCGTTCCGGGCGATAAGACTGATCCCAACCCAACTAACGCCTACCGCAAAGATACAGGGAGTCGACTCTTTATTTTTTTCTCGTGCTCCCGTCTTCTTTGCGGTTTCGACTTAGACCACCCGGACACACTCTGTATTGGAAAACAATTTGGAATATCGATCTGATGATTATCAAGACTTCTTCCCTTGGGTAAGCAAACCCAGTCAGTATATGGGAGGAGAGATAAACTCCCTCCGTAAAGATCCGGCCAAGGTTAAATTGACCGTGGCGCTGGCCTTTCCCGACGCCTATGAAGTGGGCATGTCTCATCTGGGTTTAAGAATTTTATATCATTTAATCAACCAGCAAGACGAGATGGCCGCGGAAAGGGTCTTCGCCCCGTTGCCGGATATGGAGTCCCGGCTGAGACAAAGCGGACATCCCTTAACGTCGCTGGAAAGCCGGCGTCCCCTTGACCAGTTCGACGTTATCGGATTCAGCCTCCAGTATGAACTTGGATATACAAATCTGCTCAACATGTTGGATTTGGCCGGGATACCTCTACGGGCGGCCGACCGGACGGCTAAGCATCCGCTGGTTATCGCCGGTGGTCCCTGTGTGTTCAATCCGGGGCCGGTGGCGGTCTTTTTCGATGTGATGGTGGCGGGGGACGGCGAAGAGACTTTGTTGGCTATTTGTCAAGCTCTTATCGCCCATAAGCATCATGCCGTATCCAGGGAAGACAGCCTTAAGGAACTAGCTAAGCTGCCCGGCGTTTATGTGCCGTCAATCGGTCAACCGCCGATTAAGAAGGCGATCGTCACTGATCTGGATGCGGCCTTCTTTCCTACCTCGCCGGTTGTTCCCTTTGGTCAGATCGTCCATGACCGGTTGAGCCTGGAGATCGCCCGTGGTTGCGCCCGTGGTTGCCGCTTTTGCCAGGCCGGTTATCTGTACCGGCCGGTACGGGAAAGAAGCCCCCAGAAAATTCTTTCCCTGGCCCGGCAGATGCTGTCTCAAACCGGATACCAGGACATGACGCTGCTGTCGCTAAGCGCAGGAGATTATACCTGCTTAGAATGGTTGCTGCGGCATGTGATGAATGAACACGCCCAAGAGAACGTGGCCATATCCTTTCCGTCTATCCGGGCCGATCGCCTGACCCCCGTGTTGATGGAAGAGATTAAGCGGGTCCGCAAGACCGGGTTTACCATTGCCCCGGAGGCCGGGAGTGACCGTCTCCGCCGGGTGATCAATAAGAACCTGACTGATGAAGACGTTATCGCTACAGCTAAGAATGCCTTTGACCTGGGCTGGAATTTGATCAAGCTCTATTTCATGTTCGGGCTGCCTTCAGAGACCCAGGCCGATCTGGCGGCTATCGGGGAGCTGGCCAGGAAGGTGGCCGCCACCGGGCGCAGGATGAGGCGCACCCAAAACGTCAATGTCAGCCTGGCCGTGTTTATCCCCAAGCCTCATACCCCGTTTCAATGGGCCAAGCAGTTGGACTTAAAGGAATCATTAGAAGTGATCGAGTACTTTAAGAAGCACCTGACCGGCCGGGGGATCAATCTAAAATGGAATCATCCCCGGCATAGCTTTTTGGAAGGGATATTCTCTAGAGGGGATGGCAGGTTGGCTCCGGTATTGGAGACGGCGTTTGCCTCTGGTTGCCGGTTTGACGCCTGGACTGAATATTTGCGCTTCGATCTGTGGCTAGACGCTCTTGATAAGCATGGGATTGATCCTCAGGCATTTTTGGCCGAGCGTCCTTTGGATGGGCCGTTGCCGTGGGACATTATCGACCCCGGCATAGATAAAGATTTTTTGATTTCTGAATATGAAAAATCCCTCAGGGGCGAACAGACTCCGGATTGCCGCCGGGGTGACTGTTCCGGATGCGGGGTATGCGACCACTCATTGGTCGAGATGAAGATTTATCAGCCGGATAGCGTTCCCATCAGTGAAAATGTCCGGCCGGTAATTCCGGTTCAGGTGGACAAGCCCTTTCTGGTCAGGATCCACTTTACCAAGACAGAGGATGCCGCATTTTTCGGGCATCTGGAAATGATTAGCATTTTTAGCCGGGCGCTGCGCCGGGCCGGATGGAACCTGGTCCACACCGAAGGTTTTCATCCCAAACCCAAGCTGGTCTTTTCACCGGCTTTGCCTGTCGGAATGGAGAGTTTGGACGAGCACCTGGACGTGGCCCTGGTCGAGCACCAGGACTTAGAGGCCATAGGCGAGCGGTTGAGCCAAACATTACCGCGGGGATTACGGGTGACATTAGTGGCTCCGTTGCCGCCGAAGCGAAAAAAGACCGCCACCTTAATAGAAATTGAATATGTTGTGGAGAACCTCACGGCCGACTTTGAGACGGCCCGGTTGGACCAATTTTCAACGGCTGAATCGTTTGAAACGACCAAGACCAGCGGCTCGGATAAACGATCCAAGACAATCGACCTGAAGACTATCGTCACTCAGATTTCTCCAGATAGTCCCCACCAGATCACCCTCGTCTTGAGATCGCCGGTGCATGACCTGGTGCGGCCATTGCCGGTGATTAAAGCCATTTTCGGTTTTGATGATCAACAAGCCAAGGGTTTGCGGATGACTAAAATCCGATCTGTTGAGGTCAACCCGGAGTCGGTTTAGTCTCCAGGGTGATCCCACCGCTGAAAACGTCAGGCCCAAGCCGGAGACCCAATGCTGTTGAGTTAGCGGCACGCCTGACCTTCTTCGGATGAGATAAGATTCCCCGCTTCGCTCGGAATGACAAATTTACATCGTCATTTCGGATGGTCCACCCCACTGTCATTTCGAGCGAAGCGAGAAATCTTAACGTCTCACCCTTAATTCAACAGCATTGAGCCGGAGACCTGGACTCTGCCGTGGAGCGGTGGCGCGTTTTGTAATGACAGCCCGCGGCCGCAGATCAAAATGATAATCCGATACAGGGCGCGGTTGAGCCGGTGACGCTTGACCGGGAGGCTAAATGACAACTGAATTGGTAATTAATTCGCGGCCACATGAGACCAGGGTGGCTCTAGTCGAGAATAGTCTGGTCACGGAATACTACCTGGAGCGAGTGCTGGAAAAAGGCCTGGCCGGTAACATTTATAAGGGAAGAGTGATTCGAGTCCTGCCCGGAATGCAAGCTGCTTTTGTGGACATCGGTCTAGAAAAGGCGGCTTTTATTTATGTGACTGATGTCTATGACAACTCGGTTGAGTTGATCGGTTTCTTGGATCATGATTTTCATTCCAAGGAGGACGGCCCGGCCAGGCGCCGGGATGACTCTGAACCACCTGAATGTAATCACTTAGATACCGTTCCCTTTCGGATCGAAGATCTCCTCCATGAAGGGCAGGATATCCTGGTCCAGATATCAAAAGAGCCGCTGGGAACCAAAGGGCCGCGCATCACCTCCCATATCTCGTTGCCGGGGCGTCACCTGGTGATGATGCCGATGGTCGAACACATTGGTATTTCCCGTCGGATTGAAGATGAAAATGAACGACGCCGCCTTAAAGATATTCTTCAAAGGATAAAACCGCACCAGGTGGGCCTGATCGCCCGGACGGCTTGCGAGGAGGTGGAAGAGGAAAAGATCGCGGCTGAGATGAGTTTTCTGACCAGACTATGGCAAACGATCCAAAAGAAAAGCCAGGCTTCTTCCGCCCCACATTTGATTCATCAGGACTTGAATATCACCTTGCGGTCGGTTCGGGATCTGTTTACCAAAGAGGTTGACCGGTTGATCATCGATTCACGGGAGGAATATGAGCGCATTCTGAACTTTATCGACACCTTTATGCCGTCATTAAAGTATTCGGTAGAGCTTTATGAAGATCCGGAACCTATTTTTGACAACTACGGCATAGAGATGGAGGTAAGCCGGGCCTTGGCCAAGAAGGTCTGGCTTAAATCGGGCGGCTACATCGTTATCGAGAACACGGAAGCCCTGGTGGCCATAGACGTCAATACCGGCCGCTATGTGGGTAAGAGAAACCTTGAGGAGACCATTCTAAAAACCAACCTGGAGGCAGTCAAGGAGATCGCTTATCAGCTCCGCTTAAGAAACATCGGTGGGTTAATTGTTATTGATTTTATTGACCTGGAAAAGGAATCCAATCGGGAGAAAGTGTTCAATGCCCTTAAGGAGGCCCTAAGAAAAGACAGGCACAAGACCAATATTCTCAGGATGTCCGAACTGGGACTGATTGAAATGACTCGGAAAAGAACCAGGGAAAACATCAATCAGTACTTGTGTGAGCCTTGTTTTTATTGCGAAGGGGAGGGCGTCCTGAAATCTCAAACGACTATTTGTAACGAGATATTCAGAGATATTGAACGGGAGGCGGTGGACATGTCGGGAAATATGATCACGGTAACGGTCCACCCGGCTATCGCCGACCTCCTTTTAGATGAGAAGAGTCATCTCGTTAGTGAATTTCAGAATCGGCTCAATGCCACCATTACGATTAAACCCGATGAAAATCTTCACTTAGAAGAATTTGAGGTGGACGCGGTGTGATCGGAACGGCAGAACCTGAAAAACTGAAGTTCATAGCCTTAACCCAAATATATATATAATAAAACTATTATGTTAAACACAACATACCTGCAAGAAACCAAAAGATCAAACATTACTAACTTGAAGCACCGAAATATTCGAGAACTGAATTGAATTTTATTTTCGGCAAGATGGCGGGAGTCGGCTGATGATTAGTCAGAATATGAGCGTCAGCAGGAGAATAATAGCAGGGTTCGGCCTGGTTCTATGCTTGTGTGTGGTTATTGTTATTTTGAGCTATGGGGGCATAGAAGGGATAATGGATAATGCCAAAGGAGTTATTGATGGCAATAGACTCTATGCCTTCTTTTCTCAGGTCGAGGTGGATCAGCTTAACTGGGCGAAAGAGATCAATGCCTTCCTTACAAATGAGAGTATCACGGAACTCAAAGTCGAAACGGACGAACAGAAGACCGCTTTCGGCATGTGGCTCAAAAGCCGGGCCCGCAAGGAGGCTGAAGAACGATTCCCTGATCTTGCCCCTCTCCTCAAGTCCATTGAAGCCACCCACAAAAATCTGCTCCAATCGGCTGTTCATATCCGGGAACGCTTTCATCGGGCTGATCCGAATTTGCCTGCTTTTATAACAGAACTGGAGATGAACCTCTTGGCCTGGCTGGCGGAATTGAACAAGGGATTGATGCAACCACAAGCCGCATTTACAGTCGAGTTAGACGAAAATAAGTGCCCGTTGGGCAGGCTTCTGAATGATCTGCGGCCATGAAGGCCCTGACCAGGAATGCCTCCCTGGCTAAAATGATCGCACCGCTAAAGGAACTCCATCAAAAACTCCACCAGAGTGTCGTGGAAATACAGAAAGTCTATGCACCCGTGGACCCGGCTTTCGCTGTTCAGCTTCAGCAAATAATGGAGAGTCACCGGAAATGGACACTGATGGTTTGTATGGCCATTGTGGAAGGAGCTGAAGAGCTTGGGGTCAGCGCAGATCTGAGTCAAGACCCTCTTGGACGGTTGCTGGTTTCTGATCAGGCCGCCAGGTACGCCGAATGCTGTCCGACCATGAAAGCTCCCCTGGATGAGATGAAGAAGGCGCTCGAAAAGGAGTTCAGCGCAGCCAAGGAGATTGAGAAGGCCTTGTCTGAAGGCAATAAGGTAACGGCCAAAAGAATATTCTCCAACCAGTTTCTTCCTGGAGAAATGCAACTGTTCAAACATTTTGAAGGAACGATCGGAGCTCATGGCGCCTTGTTGAGACAGGATGCGGCCAGGGAGGTCTATAAGACCCAGACGCTATTTCTTGCCGGCCAAATGCGTGAGGTGCTCCAAGCAGCCATTTTCCACCTCTCCGTTTTCTTCTCCTCAAATCTTCCATCTCTCCGTCCCTCTCCCATTCTTGTTGCTGCCGATCTATTGACCATTGACGGGCGTCCAGCCGTTGTAAGGGCCGAATTGTTTGTA
>JADFYA010000012.1:0-9519 GCA_015233285.1 Deltaproteobacteria bacterium
CCCCTGGTACATGACTGTCCTGGTCTCCTGGTTCCCGATGATCATGTTAATCGCCGTGTGGATTTTTTTCATGCGTCAGATGCAGGTGGGAGGCGGCAAAGCCATGTCTTTCGGCAAGAGCCGGGCCGAGAAAATCATAAACATAGAGGCCAGAGGTGAGACGAATGATCCTAGAACCATTAAATTAAATCTGGCCTGGATAAGAAGGTAGGCGCCGACAATGGCCAGAGCAAAAAAAGATAAGGAATTGCTAAATGTCGATACCGGCAAGAAACCTGTTTCAATATAACCGACAACAAACCCGGAGGCATGAAGGATGAAGCCGAAAAATAATATATACCTGGAAACACTATGCAATACCTCCTTTTGGAAAACCACGTAAAGAAGGTAGCCCAAGGTGCCGGTTAGGTAGCAAATCAGAGCGGCAAGAAATAACTCTTTGCTCATTAAGAGTCAAAAGTCCTTTCCCTGGCGTGGTCAAAGCCGTAGCACCAGGCCTGGCCCGGGTTTCACAACTGCGGCGCCGGCCCAAAGTAGAGGCGAATAACTATTTGCAACCGTTTTGTAATTTGTCCAAGGTGTAGTCGGGACCCAAAATTTCTTGAAGTCGCCGGTCAATACCCTCGTGGTTGCCGTTTCTGCATTGGGAAAGCAAGTCGGATTCAACCAATGTCTCAAATAGAATTTTGTTTTCAGCCGAGGGACGGTTTTCTTGAAGCAGTCTCTTTCTGATCAGGCCCATTATCTCTAGAAACCGACCGTATTCCTCGCCTATCTGATCTTCTAACTGCCGGCGGATTTTTTTGGCCAGGGCCGGGCTTCTCCCAGCGGTGGACACGGCCAAAGTCAAGTCACCTCTGGCCAGGATTGACGGCAGGATAAAGGAGCAGTCCTCAGGCTGATCAACAATATTATGTAAAATTCCTCGGGCTGCGGCCTCCTTGGCGATCCGGCTATTCATCGTCGGGTCGTTGGTGGCGCCGATGACCATGAAGGTGTTTTCCAGACTGGACGGGGTGAAGTTTCCGATCCGATGAGTGATGCGGCCTCCGGTCACATATTCTTTCAGAACGTCGGTTACTTCTGGGGCAATTAAAATGACTTCAGCGCCACATTCGACTAGCGTGGTCACCTTTCTTTGAGCGACCTGGCCACCGCCCACAACGAGGCACCTTCGACCCTTCAGGTCAAGAAACATAGGATAATATTTCATCGTTTTTTGATTGGCTCCAAGAACAGGCCGTCGGGGTCGGATAATTGAGAGGAGTCCCCATCGGCTTTAGACACCATCCCCTTTGGATTATTTCAACAATCGGATATAAATGGCCTAGTGGCCCGGCAACTGGTTCGGGCCGACCGGTGGGTCACCGGCGGTTATAATAGATGTCCAGATACAGTATCAAGATTCAGACCACAACACAAGATTTTTTTGTTTGCCAAGATTATGTTGAGGCGTTTCCGGGTGGCGTTACCGGGATTTTGGGGTCATTGTCCAAGACGCCGGGCGGGAATTAGCCGGGCCAGCGGCAACACTTGAAGTATTTCCCAAACTCCTACCGCAGGACAAAATTACTGTCTTTTCGTGGCTAATGACCTCACCTCTATCTTAAAATTAAAATAGATTTCCCCCAAAAAGTCAAGTTCAAACCAGGCACCAGGGAAAAGCACTGCCTGGAGAAAACAAAAAGGGGCACCGGGTTTTTTTCTCTTCACAAAATAAACTTTTTCTCCAATCTCTGCCGCCCGTTTTTTTCAGGTTGCCTTTTTCTGGCTAAAACAGTGAGGTAGCCGACATTTGTCTCAGATATCTTTTCGTGATATAACTGGTTAGTCGTTACGTTATCATGGCCGGGCCATTTGTTCTAGTTGACCCGAAAGTGACAACGTATTATATTACCTTCCTGACCGGTCGGCCCGGCCGGGATAGAGCCGACGATAAAAACCGCCGTCAATTGGGTGTTAAGCCGGTTTGCCGCGGTGATGGTCCCGGCCGCTGACGCCACGGCGACAACCTTGGCGCCCCAGGTCGGAGTATCTGTAACCAGTAACCGTAATTTGTCCCCCGTAACCCAATGTCATTGACTTAAGGGTAGGGTCATCGGATCCTATTCTAATAAATGGTTAATTCCGATGAAGCCCTGAAAGGGCGCTCTATGTTAGCCCAGGGCAACGCCCTGGGTAGGGGTGGCGACTATATAAAAACCATGTAATAGTCACATAAAACCGCCGGCAATCCCGTACTTCAGCCGTAGCCGGACATTCCATTCAGGGGAAATGATTTTGGGGGCCGGCCGACCTCCTGACCATCCCGCTGACACGTAACATGCCGTATTTCCCAGGGCACTGCCCTGGGCTAACCTAGAGCGCCCCGTTGGGGCTTAATCGGAATGGTCTATTTTAAAAAAAATTAGCTCGTTTGTCCGCACCCTTAAGTCAATGACATTGACCTGAACTGAAAGCAAACCTGGACGCCGTGGATGAGGCGGACAAGGACGCTGTTCTTAAGGTAGGAATTGACTTTGCTGTGGAACAGTGTGCAGGGCTCTTGAAACAAGGAGTTCCGAGTCTTCATTTTTATACGATGGACAGACGAAAATCCACAACCGAAATTATCAATCGCCTGAAAGGGAATAATCTCCTTTAACACCCATTCGGGAGAGACGTTTTCAATAAAATCAATGGAAGGAAGGGATCGACTCTCAAGCGGTCCCCTTCTTCTTTATGTTCATGTTCGTCATATATTGGGATTGTAAGCCCAGATGCCGGAGCTGGAGGAATAAAAACGATACTTCTTCACAGGAGATCCTTATGAAGCTAAAGCAAATCACCTTGTCCATAGAAAATTCGCCGGACAGACTTTATCAGGTTACCAGCGCCCTGGGTGATGCAGGGATCAATTTACGGGCCCTCAACCTGGTTGATACCGGGGAGTTTGGACAACTCAGGCTTTTGGTCTCGGATGTGGTTACTGCGCGGCGTATTCTCATGGAGATGCAAATGCCGGCATTCATTACCGAAGTAGTTGCGACGGAAATTCCGGATACCCCCAAAAGCCTCGCTAATATATTGAGAGCTCTAAAGGATGCGCGTGTATATCCCATCAGCATGTACGCGTTTCATGGATCCCCGCATGGACAGGCTGTGATGATCTTTCGGTTCAGCGACAACGATGCGGCTATCGAAATACTGAGAGAGAAGGGCGTGACGATCCTCGATAACAAAGCCTTTGGGATGCTGGAAACTGGAAAATAGATGGAAAGGATGCGATGATGAAGGAAAATCCTGACTTTAAGCCAAAGAGGTTTGCAGTGGTAGGCGCAGGACCGGTGGGATGTATAGTGGCGGCGTTTTTAGCCAAGGGAGGCTATGAGGTCTCCATGTGTGATGTTATCGCCGACCTGGTCGACCCTGCCGCGACCACTGGTATTTTCATTGAAGGATCGGAGAATCTTCAGCAAAAGGTGGCCCATACGTGCCACACTGTTGACGAACTGGCTCAATACGATCCCGATGCAATTTTCATCACCGTAAAAGCTAATGCGCTGCCGCTGATAGTTTCGTCCATAGAAGAATTTTACAGAGAGGGCATCTACGTCGTCAGTTGGCAAAACGGGATCGACACGGAGCTTGAGATCTCAAAAGTGCTTGGCCGCAAGCCGGTGATGCGGGGCGTGGTCAACTGGGGATGCGGTCTAAAGAACCCCTGCCATGTTGTCATGTCGTTTCATCACCCACCTCACTATTTGCAGGAGCTTGCACCCGAATCCTCGCCCGCCGCAGTAACCATTGCGCAGGTGTTGACCAATTGCGGGCTGCCGACCGAGCACACGGACCAGATCATATCCATGGTTTGGAGAAAAGCAGTGATGAACTCCTGCATGAATCCCGTCTGCGCGGTCACCGGTCTGACCATGTTGCAAGCCACGAGCGATCCCATCATCTTCGGGCTGGTGGATGCATTGATGAAGGAATGCCTAAGAGTTGCAAGGGCTAACGATATCGTTCTTGGTTGGGACTATTACCCGAACGCAATGGACTACCTGAAGAAGGCGGGTAACCATAAACCATCCATGCTGATGGACATAGAGAACAAGCGCCGCACGGAGATAGATTACATGAACGGCAAGTTCATCGAGTACGGAATCCGCGCTGGTATAGAAACACCATACAACATCACAATGCAATCGCTGGTTAAGGGGCTGGAGTCCACCATGCGCCAGCGCGAGCGATAGGTCGCCAGGCGTGAAACCAACCAAGGGGCTGATCATGCATAACCGGCATCTATATTGGAGTTGATGTTGGCGCTTCTTCTTCAACGTGATGGCGAGCTTAGCTCAAATGGAACGTGAACTTATCGTTGAACGGAACCAGAGCAGGGTTGATTGTCGCCCGCCGGCAAGGGAGAGTCGGGGGCGCAAGCGCAAGATGACCGACAGCAAATTAGTTAATAGTTTCAACATAACCGCCCTTTCCGAGATACAAGACCTTTTTGAAGCGCCGATTGTGACCGGTCAGAGTATTGGCGGAACCACAATGGGCAACCCCTGGGCGGAATCGTCACTCATCGATTTTTTTTTGAATGTCTATGCCAAATTTTTTCATCTGATTCCATACCGTAACTCTGGAGACTCCCAAAATTTGAGCAGCCTCCGATTGGTTTCCGCCAGCCTGTTTAAGGGCTTCGAGAAGGTTCTTTTGCTTCAGCTCGTTACGGCCGAGGGATGAAGACTTAAGAGTAACCACTTTCTTCTTGGCTTTCAATATGTTTGGCGGGAGGTGCTGAGGCTGAATGATGGAATCATGACAGGTGACAAAAGCATATTCAAAAGCGCTTCGCAATTCCCTGACATTTCCCGGCCAGGAATAATTGACCAAAGCTTCCATGGTGTCGGTGCTGATTCCGCCAATGTCCTTGCCAGTCTTGAGACGTATTTTCCTAAAGAATGACTCTGCCAGGAGGGGGATATCTTCCGTCCGATCTCTCAGCGCTGGTAAATGAATTGGGATCACGTTGATCCTGAAATAGAAATCCTGGCGAAACAATCCCTGGTCGATAAGATCCAGCAGGTTTTTGTTTGTGGCGGATATGATGCGGACATCAACCGGGATGGGCTGATTATCGCCCACTCGTTCCACTACTTTTTGCTCCAGCACGCGAAGCAGTTTGACCTGGGTTGAGATGGGTAAGTCGCCTATTTCATCTAGAAAAATGTCTCCCCCATGGGCGATTTCAAATCGTCCTGCTCTGCTTACAACAGCACCCGTGTATGCCCCTTTGACATGCCCAAAAAGCTCACTTTCCAGCAGCGATTCCGTCAAAGCGGCACAATTGACCATAACCAAGGGTTTAGTTCTGCGATAACCGATTTCATGAATGGCACGGCTGACTAATTCTTTACCTGTCCCGCTCTCGCCATAGATGATTACCGCTGCATCCGATAGTGCGGCGTTGGCGACTAAATCGAACACTTGTTGCATGGGAGCGGAAATACCAATTAATCCATGAAAACCATCTCCTGATCGGAGCTCCTGGCGAAATGCCGCGATCTCATCGTCTTTTTTTATAATCTCGGTGATGTCGGTGATCGTTTCCACCGCGCCGATCACCTTCCCGGTGTTGTCGTGTAGCAGGGAGGCATTTTTTAAGGCGTGGATGCAGCTCCTATCTTTTTTGAGGAGAGTGCATTTTCGCGTCTCTAGATTCCCGGTATTAAATAAAACACACCATTGATCCCCATGTTGCGCCCGAGCCATTTCATAGATACTGCAATTCAAAATAGAGCATTTCTGCCCGACCAGTTCTTCCCTAGAAAAACCGGTTATGGTTTCAAATGCCTTATTGACGGAGATAATGGCCCCCGACGTATTCACGATCATAATCCCATCCCTGATGGTGCTCACCACGGTCTTCCAATATCTGTCTAATTCTTGCTCAGACATTAAATACTCCTGTTAAAAATTTAACATGTGTAAACTAAGTTCTGTTTAGCATTTTAACATTCCTTTGGCAATCCATGTTTACAGCCAACAACAATAAACATACATAAAAACAAGATGTTAGAATGATAAAAAGGTGCCGGATCATTCTATCTAGCATCTGGCATCAATCCTGCTATAGCCGGATCAGAACCTAAA
This sequence comes from Deltaproteobacteria bacterium, assembly GCA_015233285.1. The sequence goes on from JADFYA010000012.1 coordinate 6,136, forward strand.
CGGAATCGGACGTTGGAATTGGAACGGATAGCAGACCAGATACTCGACTTTCGCGGGACCCTAACCGACATCACTCTCCTCAAGGCCACTAAGGTATTGAGGGAAATGCGGACTGGTCAGACTTTGGAATTTTTGGGTTGTCATCTTGATACCCTGTCAGACCTCTTTAAGGTCTTGCCGGCATCCTGTTATGAGGTGATCTCCATGGTCGCCGGCGAAGAAGAAAGTTCTCTTTATCGGATTCAATTGAAGAAGATAAAGGACGTTAGTCTGTGATCATACAGTCGGCCATGTGTTTTTATCTGCGTGGAAACTCCCGGCCGTTGAACGGGCAGAGCCGGGGGTATCCTTCAGGTTTCTCAATATGATGAGGATATCAACAAAGGGAAAGTGAGACTATGAGTTTTCAACAACGACTGTCAGCGGGTGAATTCGTCCTTTTGGGCGAAATGAACACGCCAAAGGGCGTCGACATCTCGGAATTTATGACCAACGCCCGACGAATCAAGGGGCGATTAGACGCTATTATTGTCCCGGATATGGACAACGGCATCATGAGGATGAGCGCTCTGGCCGGAGGGGCCCTGCTGCAACAACAGGGCATAGAGACCATTATTCATGTCTATGGTCGTGATCGTAACAAAATGGCCCTGCAGGGCGACATCCTGGCCGCCCACGTGTTGGGGATTCAAAACCTGATCGTGGTCCGCGGCGAGCAAATGGCTTATGGAGATCATCATGACGCCAAGGTGGTAAATGATCTCGATGAACTCGGACTTCTCGGGGCCATCCAAAGCCTTCAGCGAGGGGTGGATCTGGCCGGGTGTGAACTCAATGGACGTCCTGCATTCACGGTTGGTTATGCCATCGGGCCGTATGTTGACGAAAAGGCCATGGATGCAGAGTTGGACCTGGCCCGGAAAGCGGTTGCGGCCGGGGCCCAGTATCTGACCACTCCCCCGGTTTACGATGTGAATCACTTCGGTTCTTTTCTGGATCGGGCCAAGGGGCTGGGCGTCCCCATCATTGCCACGGTCTTTCTAATCAAATCCGTGGGTGTCGCCCGATACATCGCTCAAAACGAGCCTGGAGCGCACATTTCGGAAGATCTGATCCGCCGCATCCGGCAGGCCTCTGATCGAGACTTGGAATGTTTGCGAATTGCCGGGGAAACTATCGCGAGCCTTAAGCCGTTGGTCCAGGGAGTGCAAATCATAACACTGGGCTGGGAACACCGGCTTCCCGTCATCCTGGACCAGGCAGGTCTCCGATAACGGACCGGAACATAACGGCGGCCGTCTCCATGCGGTTAATTTTCGCATCCGGGCCTCGGCCGGCTGAATGTCTGGAACGCACCGGCTCTATCAAACTCAATGTGCCAGAGCAGAGAAAAGATTAGGGTAGATCAATGCCAGATGAAAAGATTCTTCCATCTAACAATAAGGTTCTTGTAATTGGCGGTGGCGTTGGCGGTATGCGGGCCGCTCTTGACCTGGCGGAAGCAGGCCGAAACGTGGTGCTGATTGACAAACACTTTGCACTCGGCGGTCTGATGACCTGCTTGGACCGTACCTTCCCCACTAATAACTGTGACTTATGCACTCTATCTCCTCACCTTTCCGAAAGTGGACGTCAGTTGCACATCGAATTGATGACCATGACCCAGCTTAGCCGGGTCGAAGGTGAAGCGGGAGACTTCAAGGTAACCCTGACGACTGCACCCCGTTATATCGATTTACAAAAGTGTACGGCTTGCGGTGACTGTTATCAGCAATTTCCCGACGTCGTTAGGTTTACTCCCGGCCTTGATCCCAGGGCGCCCACCTGCATGCGCTACCCACAAGCCACACCTTACGCTTTTTCCATCGACATGGAGCGGTGCCGAAACGTCGAGGAAATGGTGGCGGTTTGTCACGCCGGGGCTATTATACCAGGTGACACCCCAACGGTGCATCACCTGGAGGCCGGCGCCATCGTTTTGGCTCCTGGGGCTGAAGTATTCAACCCTGTGACCATGGACACCTACGGAAGTGGGACCTATCCCAACGTGGTCACCAGTTTAGAGTATGAACGGATTCTATCGGCTTCCGGTCCCACCCATGGCGAACTACTGCGTCCATCGGATGGTAAAAGGCCGCAACGAATTGCCTGGATTCAGTGTGTGGGTTCCCGTAGCGTCCACGACGGGGCCGCCTCCTATTGTTCCAGCGCTTGTTGCATGTTTGCCTTAAAGGAAGCCATGGTCACCCGGGAACGTTTCAATAAAGATATTGAAACTACTATCTTCTTCATGGACATGCGGACTTTCGGCAAGGACTACGAACTCTATTATCAACGTGCTAAAAATGATTACGGGGTTAGGCTGGTCCGCAGCCGACCTCACAGCGTGGTCCGCGACCAGATTAGTAATGACCTGGCCATCACCTACGTCACCTACGAAGCCGGGTCTATGCAAACGGAAGTGTTCGATATGGTGGTTCTCTCCACCGGATTTAAAGTTGCTCAGGAGGCGCGGGAACTTGCTGAACATTTGGGTATTGAGCTGAATGAACATCTCTTTGCCAAAACCGGCAGTTTTGAACCGGTGGCCACTTCCAAGGCGGGCATTTATGTTTGCGGCCTGTTCGAAAGCCCTAAGGACATCCCGGAAACCATGGTCCAGGCCAGCGCAGCCGCCGGTAACGCCTCCCGATTCGTAAAAATGCCAACGGAACCAGGCAATCCTCAGATGAATTCCCCTCTGACTACCAGGACGAATTTCCCCCCGAACGTGACCTTACCGGCGAAGAACCCAGGATCGGCGTGTTTGTCTGCGACTGCGGAGACAACATCTCCGGGATTATCGACGTCGGTGAACTTGTGGGTGGCGCCCGCAAACTGCCCCATGTGGTGGCTGCCGGAAGGATCGGGCATGGCTGCAGCCTGGCTTCCTTGGACCGGATACAGGAGATTATCCGCCAAGAAAATCTGAATCGGGTGGTGATCGGAGGGTGTTCTCCCCGGACCCATGAAACCTTGTTTCAAGATACTTTGCGCAAAGCCGGGCTGAATAAATATCTACTTGAAATAGCTAACATAAGAGATCAAGGCACCTGGGTCCACCGAAACAATCCCGGTGCAGCCGCCGCCAAGACTCGGGAATTGATCCGCATGGCAGTGGCCGGCGTGGCCCGGTCCCACCCGCTTACCGATCACATCCTGCCGATGAATAAAGATGTTTTGGTCGTCGGTGGAGGTGTGGCCGGAATGAACGCCGCAGTGAGCCTGGCCGATCAGGGTTTCAAAGTTTATCTGGCGGAGCGCTCCGGTAAATTGGGAGGGGTAGCCCGCAATATTCGCAAAACGATTGAAGGCGAGGATGTGCAGTCCTACATGAGCGGACTT
>JADFYA010000012.1:9640-22884 GCA_015233285.1 Deltaproteobacteria bacterium
CAAATCAAACATGGAGTGACCATCCTGGCCACCGGAGGACTACCGAACCGGCCCAAAGAGTACTTGTTAGGGCAGCATCCTTCGGTCAGGACGCAACTTGATCTGGATGCCTTTATCGAAGATCATCCGGAACGGGTGGCCAAGTGGAACAATGTGGTCATGATCCAGTGCGTCGGGTCGCGCATCCCTGGAAACCCCAACTGTTCACGCCTATGTTGCCAGGCCGCAATAAAGAATGCTCTGCGCATCCAAAGCCTGAATCCCGCTGCGCGCGTCTTTGTGTTGTACCGGGATATGCGGACTTACGGATTCCATGAAGATTATTACCGAAAGGCCCGAGAACAGGGCGCCATTTTCGCTCACTATGATCTCGAGAACAAGCCTGTGGTCCAGGCCGACGGGGCTCAGTTGACCGTGACCTTCACCGATCCCATTTTGCAGAGGAAACTGACGGTTCCGACCGACAGTCTGTGCTTGAGCACCGGTATTGTGGCCGACGACGAAGCTACCGAAGACCTGGCCATGATTTTTCGCCTACCGCGGACTTCCGACGGGTTCTTTCTGGAAGAGCACGTCAAACTCAGACCGGTGGATCTACCCGTCCCTGGATTTTTCGTTGCAGGAACGGCGCACTCGCCCAAGGCCATCCGTGAAAGCATCGCCCAGGCCCAAGCTGCGGCCGGCCGCGCCCAGACACTTTTGGCTAAAGACATCATAAATCTCGGCGCCGGTGTGGCCCGGGTGGATGGAAAGAAATGCGCCGCCTGTCTAATTTGTGTCCGCGCCTGTCCGTTCGACGTTCCGTTTATCAATGCGGATGGTTATTCGGAGATCGACCCGGCCAAATGTCATGGCTGCGGAGTGTGTGCGGCGGAATGTCCGGCCAAAGCCATTCAACTCATGCAATTCGAGGATGATCAGGTGGTGGCCAGGCTGGATGGACTTTTGGAAAGGATATCGTAATGGAATTTTTTGAACCTGTAATTGTGGCTTTCTGTTGCCATTATTGCGCCTATACGGCCGCGGACATGGCCGGCAGCAAGCGGCTCGAATATCCTCCTAACGTCAAGATCGTGCGGGTGCCCTGTTCCGGCAAAGTCGATGCCCTATACATAATGAAAGCCTTCGAAAAGGGGGCTGACGGGGTGTATGTCGCAGGATGTTTGGAGGGGGACTGCCACTTTAAGAACGGCAACGTAAAGGCGGGGCTGCGGGTGACTTACCTGAAGAAGCTGCTTGATAAAATTGGCATTGGTGGGGAACGGTTGGAAATAGTCTTGATGTCGGCCGGGATGGGAGAGCGTTTCGTCCTGACCGCCGGCGAAATGACGGAGAAGATCCGAAAACTGGGACCCACCCCGATCAGAGCCGCCCTGGACAACGCCCGGCAAGAGTCCGCAGCCTGACTGATAGCTATTTAAGGAGAGTGAACGACAATGATCACTGCTGAACAAAAACCCATGGATGAACTCATTGAATGTGTCAAGCCTCATAGTCGCATTCTGCTCGTCGGCTGTAACGAATGCGTCACGGTTTGTGCAGCGGGAGGGCGGAAGGAGGTGGGACTCCTGGCCTCCGCTCTGCGGATGGCGTTTATGAAGGAAGGCAAATTCATCGATGTCATTGAAATCACCTTGGAACGGCAATGCGATCCTGAATACATAGAGGAACTGGTTGGGCGCATTGGTCAAGCCGACGCGGTCCTCTCCATGGCCTGCGGTTGCGGCGTTCAAGAAGTCGCCCGGCGCTTTAAGGAAAAACCGGTTTACCCCGCGGTCAACACCAAGTTCATGGGCGCCTCTGAACGTCAGGGAGTCTGGGCGGAACGCTGCCAGGGTTGCGGAGATTGTCTGCTGGGTATAACCGGAGGCGTTTGCCCCATTGCCCGTTGCTCCAAGCGTCTGCTTAACGGCCCATGCGGCGGCTCCACCAATGGTAAGTGTGAAATCAGCCGGGACGTTGACTGCGCCTGGCAGCTTATCTGGGATCGATTAAAGGCTTTGGGCATGGAACATCGATATGAGGAAAACATACCCTCAAAGGATTGGCGGACCAGCCGGGGAAGCGGTCCCCGGAAGATCATAAGAGAGGATTTGGCATGATGAAAACGGAAAGCGCACTGGAAAAAATTTTGGCGGCGGGTCATCTGGCGGTCACCTCTGAATGTGGGCCGCCGCGCGGCACAGCTTCGGAAAAGGTGCGACAAAAGGCGGAAATGCTCAGGAACCATGTCGACGCGGTCAACGTCACCGACAATCAGACGGCCATGGTCCGGATGTCCAGCCTGGCGGCCTGTATCCATATCAAGCAAATGGGCATCGATCCCATTCTCCAGATGGTCACGCGGGATCGTAACCGGCTGGCCATGCAAAGCGACATTCTCGGCGCCTATTCCCACGGCATCAACACCATGCTGTGCCTGTCCGGCGACCATCCCTACTTTGGTGACCATCCCATGGCGGACGGCGTCTATGACCTGGATTCCATTCAATTCGTCCAGATGGTCAAGAATATGCGCGATGAAGGGAAGTTTCAGGGTGGCGCCGATATCGAAGATCCCCCCAAGATGTTCATCGGCGCGGCGGCCAATCCATTCGCTGATCCCTTTGAACTACGCGTTGCCCGGCTGGCCAAAAAGGTTAAGGCCGGTGTCGATTTTATTCAGACCCAGTGCATCTATAATGTGGAGAAATTCGAAAAGTGGATGGAAGGGGTTCGGGCGCGGGGTCTGGATGAAAAGGTGGTCATCCTGGCCGGTATTACTCCGATGAAGACCGCGGGCATGGCTAAGTACATGAAAAATAAAGTACCGGGAATGGATGTTCCTGATGAGCTGGTTAAGCGGATGTCCGGTGTGCCTAAGGAAAAGCAGGCTGATGAAGGAATCAAGATCTGCCTGGAGACCATCGAAAGATTGAAAGGGGTTAAGGGCGTGCGTGGTTTTCACATCATGGCCATCGAGTGGGAACAAAAAGTTCCTGAGATCGTTGAGCAGGCCGGCCTTTTTCCGAGGCCGCGGATCTAACTTCTGAAGTAACTTTAGCTTAAATCATAAGCGTGACTTGAACATAGATGACGACGAAGGAGACAAATTCATGAGTGACAAGAAACTAGTTTTATTGGTGGATGACGACGCCGACATGGTGGATGCGGTTTCTTTAAAGCTGGAAAGCCTTAATTATAGGACAGCTAAGGCTTACGACGGAGTCGAGGGATGGGAAAAGATCAAAATAGAGAAACCCGATTTGATGATCTTAGACGTGATGATGCCGCGCAAGGACGGATTCGAGTTGTGTAAGGAAATCAAATCGGATCCTAAGTACAAGGACATCACCATCATCTTGCTCACCGGAGTAGCCGACCACGTGGCCAGCACCAGTTATACTCATATGGATGGCAAGACGACTCCGGCAGATGACTACATCCCCAAACCCGTTGATCTGGATAAGCTCATGCAGATCGTGCAAGATAACATGAAACGTTAACGGCGGAGCCGCCTATTATTACTCCAGCCCCAGCCACTGAGGGATCATCGTATGATTTCCTGAGTGGTGTTGGGGCGCGTTCCGGTCGAGGCAGTCCAGGCCAAGATCATAGCCGGGGTCTTTTTTTCCTCCTCTCATAGCCGCAGGATTGACTGTTAAACTTCGGCTTGTGTGCGTCCGTGCCATGAAAACCAGAAAACGCGAACAGATGTATTGGAGAAGCAAGGTTTTTGAATCTCTATCCCTACCCACGCTCATCATGGATCCGGACAAGACGATCTTGGATGCGAATAGGATGTTCATCGCCAAGTATAACCTCGAGTTGGAACAGGTTGTCGGCAAAAAATGTCACGACTTTTTCTACCATTCAGAGGATGGCTGTCCCGCCGATGCCTGTCCGCTTCCGATGGTGCTGTCCGCCAGGCGGGGACACTCCATCCTCAGGCAGGTACAGACGGTGAATGGCGAAGAGAGTTGGGAGGATCGGGTCTTTTCGCCAATCCTGGGCGATACCGGCGAGGTGGAATACATTATCGAAAGCATGCGAGATGTCACCAGAATCAAGGTTCTTGAAAAAGAATTAAGTGACATTAAAGAGTTCACGGAAAAAGTCGTTCAAAGTTCGGCCAGCGGCATCATCGCCGCAAATATTCAGGGAAAGATACTGGTCATGAATCCAGCGGCCCGAGAGCTCTTCGGCTATCCCAATGACGAAGCCGTCAATGCCATCACCACGGAACAGCTCTATCCACCCGGAGAGGCCCGTGCGATTATGAAGAAGTTGAGGGATCCTCGGGCTGGTCTTGGTGGGCAAGGAAAGCTCCCGAGCACTATGATAAACATCTGCAGCGCTCAAGGAGAGCGGATTCCCGTTGAAATGACGGCCGCGATTATTTATGAGGGTGATCGGGAAGTGGCGACCATGGGGATTTTCAATGATCTCCGGGAAAAACTGGCTGCGGAAAAAAAACTTGAAGATATCCTGAAGCGGACCGCCAGCGCCGAAAAACTGGCCTCACTGGGTCAACTGGCTGCAGGCGTGGCTCACGAAATCAACAACCCGCTGACCGGCATCTTGCTCTATGCCAACTTGATGGTGGAACGACTAGAAGTGGAAGACCCACAACGCCAAGAATTAAGCTGTGTGATCGAAGACGCCAATCGCTGCCGAGATATTGTTAAGGGCCTTCTGGCTTACAGCCGACAAACAAGCCCGATTAAGGAAATCTTTCACATCAATGATCTGGTGGAACACAGCCTGACTCTCATCCGAGATCAGAGGCTGTTCATGAATGTGAAAGTAGTCAAGGAATTTGCACAGGACATGATGTTGATCCATGCGGATAGAAATCAGCTCTGTCAGGTGGTTATAAATCTGGTCATGAACGCGGTCGATGCCATGAAGATGCACGGAACCCTGACCCTCCGCACTTATCGAAACGAAATGGCTGACATTGCTTTCCTGGAGGTTTCCGATACTGGTTGCGGAATTCCTAAGGAAGATATTTCCAGAATTTTTGATCCATTTTTCACCACAAAAGAGCTCGGCAAGGGTACGGGGCTGGGATTGAGTACGGTATACGGGATTATAAAAGAAAATGGGGGCGGCATTGGGGTCAAGGAAACAGGGCCTGAAGGCACAACATTTGTCATAGAGCTGCCCCTTGACCAGAACGAAGAAGATGCCCGGTTCATATGACGGTGGACTTAGCATGGGACAAAATTTCAAGTATGTCATTTATCACTATTGAAGATTTTGTCCGGTACTGAGAACGGCGGCATTTTTGAGAACATTGGAGTAACCAGTTGACATGATGGAAAAAATAGCAGTTAAAGGATATCAAACCCAGAGAATTCTGGTGGTCGATGATGAAAAACGCATTCGCGAAGGCTGCCGTAAGGTCCTAACCCAGGAAGGTTTCGAAGTGGCCGAGGCTGAAAGCGGGACCATCTCTTTGGAAATGATAGAACGCGAACATTTTGATGTCGTCCTGCTGGATCTAATGATGCCTGCCCTATCGGGCTTTGATGTACTGACGCATATCAAAGCCGTTCATCCGGATACCACAATCATCGTGATCTCCGGTTATGCCACGGTGGAACACTCTATCGAAGCCATGAAAAAGGGCGCTTTTGACTTTATTCCCAAGCCCTTTTCCCCGGAACAACTGCGCGTGGTGGTGGCTAAGGCTATCGATTATACGAGCGCGCTTAAAGACGTCGCCAACGAAAAATCCCGCATGCGGGCTATCATTAATCATCTCAGTGATGGAGTGATGGTTGCCGACAACCGGAAAAGCGTTGTCCTGGCCAACCCTGCCTTTTTGAAAATGGTCGGCTATCAGGGAACCGAGGCCATCGGTCGCCGGATCTCTGAGCTGACACACAACCATCAACTCGAGCAAATGGTCGATAAATCTCTATCTATGCAGGAAAACGACTTTGTCGAATTGTGTGAGGAGCTATCCTCGGCTGGTGAGTCGGCCGACGGGACTTCGGGAGCCACGACTGTCTTGACTGCGCGGTGTGTCCCTTTTAGAGACAGAATTGGCCGAAACCTGGGCGCTGTCACCTTGTTACACGATATTACTACATTAAAAAAGATGGACCAGCTCAAGTCCGATTTCGTGTCCATGGTGGCCCATGAGATCCGCAGTCCATTGAATACCGTCCTGATGCAACTCAAGGTGGTTTTGGACGGGCTGGCCGGCGAACTTACCCATAAACAACATGAGTTCCTGGACAGAGCCACGGAAAAAATAAAAGGTCTGATCAGCCTGGCCACCGAACTGCTTGACCTGGCCAAGATTGAATCCGGCCTTCTGTCACAGGAACGCCGGCAAATCAATCTGGTGGCCTTCCTCAACGATCAGGTGGCTTTTCACCTGCCCAGAGCCCAGGCCAAGAACATCGCCTTGAGTCTACAACCGCCTGTCCCGCCTGTTCCTCCATTGTTGGCCAACCAGCAGAATATGGAGGAGGTCTTTGGCAACCTGATCTCCAATGCCATCAATTACACTCCCGAAGGAGGCACGATTATTCTGGCTGTTACCGTGGCCGGCGATTGTGTGTGCATCAGCGTCGCGGATACCGGCATCGGGATTCCGGAGGAGGACCTGGAACGCATATTCGAGCGGTTCTACCGGGTCAAAGATGAAAGCACCAAGTATGTTATAGGAACGGGGCTGGGCCTCGCTATTGTTAAAAGCATCGTCGAGTCTCACCACGGCAGGATTAGTGTGACAAGCCAACCAGGACAAGGGACAACGTTTAGCGTTCACCTGCCCCTGGTCACATCTTAACGTCGGTTAAGTCCAGTCGATTCCTCAATGGAAATAAAGGAGTTTCTTATGGAAGCCACTATCGTCCCGAAACAGTTGCCCGATCCAATCCGGGAGCATCTGGCCAAATTCAATCTGAGTCAGTGTATGGCCTGTGGGACATGCACCAATGGCTGCCCCGTCACAGGAACGCCCGGAATGGAAGAGTGGGACATCCGCAAGGTGCTGCGTATGTTGTCCCTGGGCCTGGTAGACGAGGTTGTTCAGTCTAAATTCCCCTGGGTTTGCACCGGATGCGGGCGTTGCGCTCACGCCTGCCCCATGGACCTCGATATTCCCTACATCATGCTGCACATGAAGCATTTGCGGCCTCGAGAGGAAGTACCCGGCATCCTCCACAAAGGCGCTGAATATAGCTTTACCACCGGTAACAACATGGCCATACCTCAAGAGGACTACTTTTTTCTCATGTCCGATCTCGGCGTAGAATTTGCCGATGAGGAATGTCCTGGGTTCTACGTCCCCATTGACAAAGACGACGCAGATATCGTCTTTTTCCCCAATTCCAAGGAAGTCTTCGCCGATAACAACGACATGAAATGGTGGTGGAAGATATTTTACGCGGCTCGGGAAAACTGGACTATCCCGTCGGAAAGTTGGGAAGCCGTCGACTGGGGCCTTTTTACAGGTAACTACGAATATATCCGCGCATTTGCCCAGCGGAAAATTGACTTTATAAAGAAGCACCGCATCAAACGAATGATCATGCCGGACTGTGGTGGCGGTTCCTATGGTTGTCGCGTGGGAATGAAAACATGTGTGCATGATGATCCAGCCAACCAGGTCGATTATATTTATCTATATGAATACCTGGTGGAGCTCCTCCAATCCGGCAGAATTAAATTGGACAAGAGCGTAAATGCCGGCAAGCTGTTCACCTGGCATGATTCCTGTAAACACGGCCGGGAACTGGAGCGCCATTTCGGCAAGGGATTTTATGAGGAACCGCGCTGGATCGTCCAACAATGCGTGGATAACTACGTTGAGATGGAACCGAACCGGGCTAATGGCCATTGTTGCGGAGCCGGAGGCGGGATGTGGCCGGGTCCTTACAGCAAAGAATCATCCTTTCACGGTCGGGCCAAGTATGAGTCCATCAAAAACAGCGGGGCCAACGTATTGGTCGTGGGATGTTCCAATTGTCACGATCAGCTCATGAAGCGCATTCCCAAGGATTATCCGGAGCACCGTTATGAGGTCAAATACCTCTGGCAACTGGTGGCCGATTCGCTTGTAATCGACCCATGGACCGATGAAGAGATCGAGCGGGCCCAAGCCGATGCGGCGGCCCAGTGGGAACGCCTTGGAGTTGAACTTGAATCGGATGAATAGGCATTATCCACAATCATACTCTGAATAAAATTGGCAAATGTTGAGGGGGTAGCCTCGATGAAACATTTCGTGGCCATTATGGTTGTCTTAGTGGTCTTCTGTGTACTGGGCTGCAGCCCGACTTCAGAGCAAAGGCAAGAACAGGGGCAGGCCGCCCCAGACGGGACCGGCACCCGACCAGGGTGTCTGGAACGATTTAATGCTTTAGATACGAATCATAACGGAAAGCTCAGTCTCGATGAATTCAAAATGTTCCATCGGTGGGGAGATGCAGAAACCATATTCAAGGGCATGGACACAAACGGGGACGGTGTCCTGACCCCAGAAGAGTTTTGTGCCAAAGAAAGAATGGGACAGCGGCGTTAATCGTCTACTCATTGCTTGTGCTATCCGACACGAATAGAATTGACTTTTCTGGAAACCGGCCGTTAGTTAGAGCTAAGACTTACAGAAGAAAAATTGTCAAAACGAACTAAGCCCTACCGGGCGCACCAAACAGAAGAGGGGGGGCCGTGAGGCACCCCCCTACTCGATTTTGAACGGAAGTTCCAGACGCCATTTTGTTACTGTCCTAATATATCAAGGAAAAGTGCCATTTGGCGACCGAATTGTACTCATGTATTTATAAAAGTATCTCTTGATAAATAATAAATTATTTGATAATAATACACTCATGTATATAACCGAGGTCTCCACAAAAACTAAAGACGGCAAAATTTCCCATCTCTGTATCCTGCTCAGAGAATCTTATCGGGAAAAGGGTCGGGCCAGGACTCGGACCATTGCGAATTTGACTCACTGTCGTCCTGAAGACGTCGCCGCCATAAAATTAGCCCCATGCTTTTGGTACCTCCTTTTCTCCGCCCCGACTTGGGTCTGCCACCCCCAGGCCGGGGCCTCCAGTTTTAGAGGTTCTCATCCCTGCCGTTTCGCCTCCATCAGCGCCTCCAGCCGGTCCATGTCAATCAGTAGCGTCCCCTCAAATTTAATAAATATTTCCGGATAGTTGTTTAGGTGCCGCCAGCGGTGTAGCGTCGCCCGTTTGACAAAAAAATCGGCGGGCAGTTTCGGGATTGGGACTAAATTTTGTTTCATTTGATGTATCTCCACGTAACTTGTTGAAAAATAAAAAATTAGATTGCCAATCCACAACATATGGATGAATATGCGGAAGCATACCACTATATATAGTGGGTAGTCAATCACTTTTTTGGATTGTTACGCAAGGCATTGTGGATTAAACGAAGCAAGTCACTACATATAGTGTCTGGCTGTATGGAAGGGGTATCTCGGGTGGGGCGGGATACGTATCGGCGGAAACTAATTATTCCATGTGCTTCATTGTGATGGAATATTATACCCTACGATTCCTTATGTTTCAATTGTTCTTTTGTGAAAAGAATGATCAAGCGGAAGGAAAAGGGGTGTCCGGGGCGGCCAGCCGCCGGGGGGTATCAACTATGTGATCTAACTTGCTTAAAATATAACTATTAAATAATAAATATAGTAAAATTAATAACATAAGTTTTCAGCCTGCAAACGGGTACGTAATGGGTACGTAACCAATCCGGGAAAACAAAAAGGGTCAGCCCGATCTAAGCTAACCATTTGATTTTAATGATTTTAAATGGTGCCGAAGGCGAGACTCGAACTCGCACAGGCATACACCCACTAGACCCTGAACCTAGCGCGTCTACCACTTCCGCCACTTCGGCAAAGGAAAAGATTGTTGTTGATCTTTTCGTGATCAGTATTTATAATATTCTTTTTCATTTGTCAAGTAATAATTGCGGAGTCTATATCTTATGGTAATAATTTACAATATCAACGAACTAAACGCACCTTACCCCAACCTCATCACCACCATCGGCAACTTTGACGGGGTCCACCTGGGCCACCAGGCCCTGATGGGACGAGTTATCCAGCTCGCCCGGGATACCTCCGGTCAACCGGGACTGATCACCTTTGAACCGCACCCGGCTAGTGTCCTGGGGCACGGTGATCCGCCTCCGTTGATCACTCCCTTCAGCCAAAAAATGGACTTGATCCAGGCGCTGGGCATACAAGTGGTTTTTTGTCTGACCTTTGACCGGGCCCTGGCCAAGATGTCACCCGAAGACTTTGTTAAGGACATCCTGGTGGATAAGATCGGAGTCAGGCATGTGGTCATTGGCTACGATTATAATTTCGGCCGCTGGGGACAAGGCAACGCTGCTTTGCTCAAGGAGCTGGGCGGGCAATGGGGATTTGGGGTTGACGCCCTAGATCCTGTGCTGGTCAATGATGCTCCCGTGAAGAGCACCGCTGTCCGGCAGCTAATTATAGACGGCAACGTGGAGGATATCCCGGCTTACCTGGGCCGTCATTATCAGGTCGGCGGCCGGGTGGAGCATGGTTTTGCCAGGGGAGGGCGCCAGTTGGGTTTTCCCACGGCCAACGTCGACCCGAAAGATAAGTTGATTCCCCGGGCTGGAGTTTACGCCGTCCGGGCCCAGGTTGGGCATGAACCGGTCAACGGCGTAGCCAATATCGGCTATAACCCCACCTTCGGCGCCAACAGCCTCACTCTGGAGGTCCATCTTTTGGATTTCAATCGAGATATTTACGACGAGGAAATAACGGTCGAATTCCTGGCCAGACTGCGGGACGAAAAGAAATTTAGCTCGCCGGATGAACTAATCACCCAGATCAAGGCGGACGTGACCCAGGCCCGGACCATTCTCAGCGCATGAAACTTAAACTTATGATTGGACTGGCCATCAGCGCCTTGTTTCTTTATCTGACCTTTCGTCAGGTAGATTACCGGGCGCTTTTTGTTGCTTTGAAATCAGCCGACTATTTGGCCCTGGTGCCGGCCGCCCTGGCCCTTTATTCGGTCTATGTTCTCCGGGCCGGACGATGGTTTTTCTTGCTCCGGCCGATCAAAAAAACAGGGTTCTATAATTTGATGTCGGCCACGTCCATCGGTTTCATGGCTAATTTCGTTCTCCCGGCCAGGGCGGGAGAGTTTATTCGGGCCTATCAGATCGGCCGGTTGGAAGGGATCAGCAAGCCCGCGGCTTTTGCCACGGTGGTGGTGGAGAGGCTGCTGGACGGCCTGACCCTGCTGGTATTTCTGGTCGTGGTCATCAATTCCGTGCGGGCCGGCCGCGATCACAGTCCATTTCTGACAGCGCTGGAGTGGGCCGGATGGCTCAGCCTGGCCATGTATCTGACCTTTGCGGTAGTGCTTATTTTGCTTAAGACCAGGGCGGCCTTGACTACGAAATGGCTGCGCTGGTTGTTCCGGTTCTTGCCTGGGCCCTGGTTGGAGGCCGGCCTGGGGATCATCCTCCGATTTACCGACGGCATCATCCTGGTCAAGTCGCCCTGGCAGTTGAGTTTGATCGTGCTGTCTTCTCTGGCAATGTGGCTGCTTAACGGGGTTTGTGTCTATTTCTTTGGGTTGGCGTTTGGCGTGAGCTTATCCGCGGCGGGTTCATTGCTGGTCTTGGTGGCGTTGACCTTCGGGATTATGCTGCCCTCGGCGCCGGGGTTTGTTGGGACGTACCACGCGGCCTTTGTCTACACCTTCATGTTCTTTGGGATAAGCAAGGAACCGGCTGTTTCGGCGGCCCTGGTCTCACACGCCGTCCAGGTGCTGGTGGCGACGAGCCTGGGCGTTTTTTTTCTGGCCCGGGAACATCTGTCGTTAAGAAAGCTGTTGAAGGCCGATGATGAATCGACGGATTAGCTCCAGTTTATGGGGGGCTAACCCAAAACAACCCTCATGTTTAGTTCTGATGGGTAGCTACTTGATTCGGCGGGGCTTCCTATAAGTTATCATTCATCGCTTGTGGCATTCGGCAGACAGGATGTTTCACTATGTTCCGGGGGCTGGGTGGGCCTGCGGAAATAACACACGATCTGGACAGTATCACACCACCGGAAACCGGCGGTAATCTGGGTCCAATATATAATATGGAGCAGTCGAGAAAGAAGATTATGTCGACATTACTCAATCTCCCTTATCATTTGAGAAACGACTTCCATTACCGCCGGGACGTCTGTTTTGCACGTCTCATAAACTGCGGTGGCATCGAGATCAAAATATTGATGACTGATGATATCTCGTATCCCTTTTAGCCCTTTCCAATCAATCTGAGGGTACTTTGAAAAAAGCTGCCCATCTGAAATTCTATCGATTTTCTTCAGGGTCTCGCCAATGGCGATCAACATCATACAAATTGCATCCAGTTTGTCGGTTTTTTCGTCTGAACTCAAGAAATCCTCTGGGTATTGAATACTCGATGTTCAAATTTTATGCCCATCGGACAGTTTTTCTGGGGTCACAACAGACCCTATGCTGCAGCTCTGTACTTCAAAGACGGTGTTTGTTCGAGTCTTCCCAATTCGCGGCCAATCATGTGTTTTTTGGAAGGCTCCAGGTGAAAGATTTTTTTCAGATTTTCGTTAAGCTGGTCCAGCCGCTCTTTTGGACTCTCGGATGATAAAAGTTCAAGAATATCCGCTACCAGAGAATCCATCTTTATTCTGGATTGCAGGCTTCCAACAGTATATGCTGGAAGTTTGTTTTCGATTCGGGCCAGTTGTTCGGGGTGAAGGAGGAGACAATGATCGGTCAGCAAGCTCAGGATTAGGCTTCGGCTTGATCCCTCATCGCCTTGCTGTTTGGTCAGTTTTCCCCATCCTTCATACGATTTCCAGTCCTCATGGAAAACCTCTACAAGCCACCTCAGGCTGTAAGCCTGGACGATATCCACCGTCCGCCAACTCAGGTCCGAGGCGGCCAGATATCGGTATGTTTCTTCACCTTCATATTTCAGAGCGATCACGAAGCGTTTCTTGACATGCGAACAAACATAGAGCCGGGCACTTCCAATGACTGCTTCGATTTCATCGCCTCCTCGGATTCTGATTTTTTGTGGTACTCCGGGATGCTTTGAGGAGTATTCTTCCAATCTCATCTTCTTATTTTTTAAGACGATGTTCTGGTTGTTTCGCAACTGGCTGATGACCTGAACGCCTCCATAGGTATCCGATGCCTCATCAACAAAGTGCTTCGTCCCATATAAACAGTCAGCCA
>JADFYA010000130.1 GCA_015233285.1 Deltaproteobacteria bacterium
CAGTCTCATTCAGGCGGCTAAAGCCAAGGCGAGAGGGTACCGGTCAATCAAGAACCTAACCACCATAATTTATCTGATCGCCGGGAAGCTAAATTTTCACTTACCCATTTGAAATAGCGAAGAGCCAAACGAAATAACTCTTGGTTTTTCAGCATGTCCTTCTTTACCATTTGAAAGCGATCTGGATTTAAGGAGAATTCCGACAAAGCCGCCTTCTGGAATCGTTTAGCATCAAGACTCTTTAACCCCACGTCTTTGATTGCGCTGTATAGCTGTTCGACTTCCGGCATGGCGCGGTCAATGATGTCTAAAATATCGGGTGCAATGCCCTTATGATTAAGATTAGGTGTTGGCTCTTTTTCGCTTGCCGTCTCGAACTGAATAATCTCCTTGTCTGCCCAAAATTCCCAATGTAGCTCGCCCTGATTCGCTTCATTTGGTATCTGGTCTTCCGGAAGGATAACACCTAACCGCCACTCCCGGAACACATCTTTGAGTCTTGATTCTTTTTGCTGCTCGGACCACGTGGGGACAAAGGCACCATTCATTACCGATAAATAATACCATCTCTCCGGAACATGTTCTTCATAAATAAAGCGAACAAACAAGATAATTTTATGTTTTGTCACCTCTATTTGATCATCTTTAATATCACAATTTTCTGGGTTATACTTTGAAAGCTTTTTTAACACACCATAACTGCGAGCCGAAGCACGAATACCTTTGACGCGTGTGGCCCACGGTTCAATAATATGAAAAAGGATGAGAAACTTTGGTGCCATATCGCACTCAATTTGTGAAAGGCCATCAAGTCTGTGCCGATACAAAGATACTTTTTCAAAGTCCAATGGGGCGAACCATTTTCTCCATTGTTGAACTCCTTTTTGGCACTTTTCGAGATCCAGTTCAGGAAAAGAATAGGGATCATTTTGGTGTCCAGTCACGATTTCCACCTCCTGTGGTGGTCCTGGTCAAGTTGATCAGGGGAAAACGCTCCAGGAAAGGCGCCTTGTCGGGCCAGGTAGCTAATCAATCCGTCACTATCCCCAGAAAACTGTAAGCCACAACTACAAGGCCAGTTCATAAATCGGGGCGCTTCCGGTTGGAGTTCCCGGTTGTTTAAGGGCCACTTCCAGGGCCTCGGCCGTTTCAATGGAAAACAAGACATCCCCGCAGATTGAGCACACTTCAGCCGGGACATGATCAAACACTATAATCTGGCCTCGGTGCTTAACCACGTGGGTGATGAATCTCTTTTCGTACTCACCGGGGCAAGTCTTGATCGAGCATCTTGTCATAGAAGTTTTCTCCTGCTAAACGGGGTAGG
Source organism: Deltaproteobacteria bacterium (assembly GCA_015233285.1). Next base: position 1,328 of record JADFYA010000130.1, read on the forward strand.
CCATTTAGGTGGCTTCGGTTCATAGACCGTGATGACAATAAGCAGTGGCTGGTCAGTGGTGCACACGGTGTGCAGATAGCGTCCGGTGGATGCCTGGCCGCAAACCAAATAACAGGCGCCACGTTGGTGGTCGGGATACTCTTCCACGACTGAACAGCCGGTCAATGCCGACAAAAGTTCTTGAACGGTGACGTCTTCATTAACCATTTCTTGTTGGGCATGAAGGGTAAGCCGAAGTTCTCGGCCGGCCACCTGCTTCTTGATTCGGTGTTCAATAAACATTATGCCCCATGTGTTGAATCAGCTTCACGTTTAGAATTAAGCCTGACAACTTTCTTCTTGTCGCTATCCTTCTTGGCGCGGTCAATGATCTCGGCCGCCTTGTCGGAACCGTCCCGCATGGCTTGGTCTCTCAAATGGGCATATCTCAGGGTCGTGTTGGCGTTCTTGTGGGTTAAAAGACGTTGAACGGTATAAATGTCAATGCCGGAGGAGACCAACATAGAGCCAAACAAGTGACGTAATCCGTGCAGTGGCCTAAAGCCTTCTGGTAGACCGGCCCGTTCCCTGATCCGGTCAATGGGCCTCCGGATTTCGGTTCGCTTGTTGCCGCCTCTGCCGGGGAAAACATATTCCGAATCGGACCGGGGATGATTTGACAACAAGTCTCCGGCCGCGGAACTGAGAGGGATACTAACTGTCTTGCCGCCTTTAGGGTTGTGAATCCAGATAAACCCTCTCTCGAAATCAATATCCTGCCATTTTAAATTAAACAATTCGCCCCGCCTCATCCCGGTATAGAGAATCAGCTTCATGAAATTCTTGCCCTGAACATTGTGGTCATCTTCAATCGCCTGAAGCAGTCTGGCCAATTGATCAGCCGTTAAGTCTTCGGTCGTCAGATTATCAACCACGGGTAGCTCAATGGGAAAGGATAGGGGCTTAGAAATTCTCTTTTTGGCTCCAAAATTGGCTATCCGGCGAAGCAAGGCAAGGGTTAGTTTGACGGTTTGGGGGCTTCTCTCTTTGGCTAGGTTGATCCGCAGCCGGTCAACGTCCAGGGGGATAAGCTCCACTGGTTCCTTCTCGCCAAATAAGGGGTGAATGTAATTCTTATATCGGCTTTCGTCTTGAGCTATTCCCTTTAAACTCTTTTGCCGCTTATATTCCGCCCAAATGCGGTCAAGGGTCCACCGGTTCTCCTGCTCCTTTTGTTTCACTTGCGCCGTCTCTCGAACTTCTTTCCGGGATTGTCTTTTCCCTTCCACCCGCTCGCCTCTGATCCGGGCGACCTTGGCCTCCGTCAGGTCGTCAACAAATTGCCGCCCAACTTTTTCTTCGTGGGTCTTTCCGTCCTTCTTATAGATGATATAATAAATTCTCTCTTCACCAGGACCACCGAGTCGCCGGGACATCCGGTAGTACACGCCGGGATACTTGGTTGGAAAACGTCTTGCCATAATGGCCTCTTTTGTTTATATAAAATTTGAAAATAAGCTGGTAAAGGTTGGAAAAAATTATAGCCGGGCCTTTGGTCCTAATTTTCACTTAGAGAAAAACCAAAGGCGAAAACTTTCCAACCGTATTTCCAACCTCTGAGGCAATTATACAAGGATTCCAAGGTAAGTCAAGGTAAAAGTGATAAGTGGCAAGAGGCTGTATTTGTATACTCAAAGGATGAATAAGTAAGTATCGGGAAAACCACTACGTTGGTCTCCGGAACCAAAGGTCGGGCGTTCGAGTCGCCCATCGCCTACCAGATAAAACCAAATAAACCCAGCTACTTAGAGTAAGACAAAGGTGGCTGGGTTTTCTGCTTCTAAAGCCTACCCAGCACTCTACCCAGCAGACAAGATGAATTTGCCTTAGCGCCTGGGTAACAAAAGGCCAGGACATCCGCTCCCGGCCTTTCTTTGATTCTTTTTCTATTCACCGCCGCCTGGGCCTCGCTCAACACAGAAAGGGGGGTCCTGCCGTCACCCGGATCACCTCCTTGTTAACCTCACCTACGTTTATTGATCTGGCCTTGCCCCGGCCAGACAACCTTGTTAACGTCAGCCGATAGATAAAGTGGCGTTTCAAGCTAAAATTGGTCGATACGTTGATTTTATGAACAAATAAAACTAAGCTGTCGGCGAACCCTCACCTGTGATAATTCAGGCCGCCGGGTGCGTTGCCGGGTGCGGGCTACCATCTTTACTTCTTTATCTGGCCGCGGTGATATCTCCGCCGGACGCATCATCGGCATAATTTGGTGACTCTATTTTTACCCGGACTCCGCTGCTCCCCGCCTCTAAGGCTGACCTAACGCCGCTCGGAAGCCCAAGCCGCGGATCATGAAGGACGGTACGCGGTAGCCGCGGCTGGAGCACCGCGGGTAGTCGGCCGGGCTGGCCCAACAACCGCCCCGACCAGCCCGGCTCGAGCCGGAATTAGGACCACGGGTATCTCTACCAGTCGCAGCGGCATTCCCATACCAGTTCCCGATATACCTGTCCCAGACCCACTCCCAGACATTCCCGGCCATATCGTAAAGACCATACCCATTGGCTTTGTAAGTCCCCACCGGAGTCGTCTCATCTTTACAGCCAACATAGTTTGCCTTACTGCAGTCGATATGGTTAGTGTATTTACCGCCCTGACTGGGCCAGGGATAGTGGTGACCATCCAGGCCGCCTCGGGCCGCTTTCTCCCTCTCCGCCTCCGTGGGTAGCCGATACCCGTTGGACGTCCACTTGACCATATCTTTGGTCAAGTCCGTTTGCCCTGTCCGGTAAACTGCCGTCTGGGCTGTATCGGTATAGTAAGCGGGCGTCCGCCCTTCTTTTTCCGACCTGGCATTGAGCCATTTAACCGCATCATACCAACTGATTGTTTGAACCGGATGGTTCTCCGCCGTGGCCGCCCCGGTATTGTCGAATCCATACCCGTGCGTCGTAGCCCAATCGTATACATCTTTCCACTGCTTCCCGGTGACCTGATACTTCTCCAGATAAAAGGCGCTAATGAAAACCTTATGCACCGGAAGTTCATCATCATGTCCTTCGCCGGACGGATCACCCATGCTGAACTCTCCGGCCGGAATGAGGACCATGTTACCGCTCGGAGGAACGGGCGTTGCGGGTTGCTTATATGCTTTGGCGTTCTCAATCTCCGGTGTAGCCGACCAGACCATAGTTGATAGCGTTAGAGCCGCTCCCATCACCAGACCGGCAAACACCACCAAGCCGTTTATCCGATGTATTTTCATCACTGTCCTCCTGGGGTAATCCCAAATTTCATCCAACCGGGGGTCAATTTAAAGCGCGATCTTTCTTTATTATCCTATTCAAGTTTGTTAGTCACCCAAAATAAACAGGCCCGCGGCCTTATTTCACAATCTTCTTCCTGGTAGGGATAGTGGTCGTGGACGTGACCTCATCTACCCGTCTGATGGCCCATCTAAATAAGAAAAGGGTAAGTCTGGCTGACCCCCTTTCTGTCCGTTTACCGTACACATGCCTGGTGACATCGGTCCAAGTTTGGACTGATCTTCTATGGCGTCGGTGGCGCTGACACCAGCCTGCCGGCACCCGCTGTGACCTATCTTCATATAGCATCCACAGCGTTCGCGATAATTTTAGACGCGCATCGCGTCTGACGATATCGGTATCCGCAGCGTCGGACGCGGTGACATGAGTCAGACTCAACTCATCTCCAGCCGGGCAAGGGGGCGGTATCAGACGCACCCCCTTTGCTCAGGCCGGGAAAAGCTGCGAGTAATCTTTGGCCGTAACACAGGTTGCAAGTTATTTTTCTATATTTAGATTGGTCTTTTTAGTTATTTTGTCACTTGCGTTATAATTGTTTCGTATCTAAATAAAAGAGGAAATTCTCTGTGGTGCGGGTGTTTAAAGGGTCCGCCTCTGACTCGGATCCCTTACTGATCACCGCTTTGGCATCCTGGGCGCTCCGGGCAGAGACGTTCCTGTCACGGGCTGCATCGTCTCGGGCTTGACGCTTGCCACCTTCAGGCAAATTTGCCTTAAGCTGGGGTTCATTGCTGCCGGTTCTTGTCGCCTGCTCTTCCTTCGCCAGCACGGCATAGTCGGCTTCGTCATCCACGGCCGGCATGGCCCGCTGAGAGGTGTCAAGGTTGCGGCCTTCGTGCGGATCGCCGTGGGCATTGATAATCTGACTCCGTAAAATTGCGCCGTCAGATTATCAACCGCCTCAATTTTCCGGTTAACAAATTAATTGACAATTAAACCGTTTTGGATTATATTATTTCTAATAAAGCCCTTCCCGATGGTTTCGACCGCGGGATGCGGGGGTCTGGAAACAGGCCCCCTGATTTTTTAGGGGAGGTGGTTGTGCGCACCTACGTTTATATTGACGGTTTCAACTTTTATTATGGCGCAGTTAAGGACACCCGATACAAGTGGCTTGATTTCAAAAAGCTTTTTAGTATGACATTGGCACAACATAACCAAATTCTTAAAATAAAATATTTTACTGCGCTTGTTAATCCCACAGAAACAGACCCCGACAAGCAATTACGTCAGCGATCTTTTATAAGAGCCTTAGAAACATATCTCCCGGAAATAGAAGTCCATTATGGCCATTTCTTGACGACAGAATTAAACGTTCAACTTGTTGAGCCAATACAAAATATCTATTCATCTTCCGGCGTTAAACTTGATGATATTTATACTGTTCAAGCCACCAAGCCTGAAGAAAAAGGATCAGATGTTAATTTGGCGGTGCATCTTCTCAATGATGCTTGGTTGAATTTGTATGAATGTGCTGTGATTGTGTCCAATGATAGTGATCTTACTGAAGCAATGATGCTTACAAAATCAAAAGGTAAACTTATTGGATTGATAAACCCAACTCGACGTCCAACATCTGTTGTGCTCAAGAGACATGCTGATTTCGTAAAACCAATATTTGAACGCGCTTTAGCCAAGTCACAACTCCCCAACCCCATCCCCGGCACAGCCATTCACAAACCAGCTTCCTGGTAACGCCCGACCGATCACCATCACCCTTGTGTTCAATCCCATGCCGGACCATGGTCGTCTGCCGGCTTGTTGGCCAGGTCGTCAGCCGGCGATAAGCTCTTCCTGGCAAGCTCGGCTCAGGGGAACCAGGTCAGCCGTGGTCATGGTCTTCAAGTTCATCGACTGGCACCTCTTCCTTTGTTCAGATACCGCCTTTTTCGCTCTCGTCAACAACCCGGACACGGTTGACTGGTTCCATGTGCCGCCTTTGTGGGCCGTCGGGATTCCAGCATCTTTCAATCTCTTGGCGATCTCGGCTTGAGATACACCATTGGCCGCCCAGGAGCCTATCAAGGGCAGTAGGGCGTCGGCCATGAGTTGCTTGCGGGGCTCTTTGGTGGTCAGCCGGGCTTTGATCTCGGCCAGGGTTTGGACGTCGTCTGCGCTGTCATTAGCGCGAAAGCCACTCTCTGCCTCCGGACAAATCATTACGCTGCCGCCTGCGCTAACACACTTGAGGCTCCGGACCTCATCCCGCAGCGCCGACACCTCGCCCGTCAGCCGGGCCAACATGCCCTTGATCTCAAAAAGAACATCACCACCGGCCTGGCCAGACACCTCCCGAATGACCCGGTGCATGGTGGCGTTGTGCGATTCACCCGGTTGCTGTAGTCCGCTCCAAATTTTGAAATCCTCGCCGTTCAACAAGACGCTGATTCTGCGTCCCTCGGGGCCTATCTTCTTCTGAACCCAAGCTCCAAAGCCTTTCTTTTTTTCCTCAGTCATACCGTGCCTCTCTGTTTAGATTTTTTGCTACCCTTAGCGCTAATCGTGAATTACTGTCAAGCTGAATTTTAGCGATAAGGTTAGCGTAAAAAGATGAACACAGGTAAGGGGGGCCACGGTGTACGGTAAGCGTACACCGTCACGACCAGGGTTCCGGTCTTTCCCTCTTTGTGCCGGTCGGCAAGAAAGTCCTGCCCCGGAAAGGCAAAGTCAACCCTGAATACAGAAAACATGATCCCTATTTCAGGATGTTATAAAAAAGAATCGAGTCGCTTTCTGATTGGTATAATATCTGCATCACAAGGAAATCAACCGCACTGAGAAATAACTGACATAAATCCAGACAATTCACGCTGCATACGAGAAAGGAGTTTTTTATGTTAGAATTTATTTTAACGCACGTAGATGCGGGGATTGGGACGGCTATAATTTGTCTAATTTTCTTTATTATCTCAGGAAAATTATTTGAATTTGGCAGGCATAGCGGCAAAGAAATCAAAATCTATCACAAAAAAACTGTCGTTAATCTATCGTTGGATCGCTCCCGGCTATGTCACCAAAACAACGGCGTCATCCTGTCTTTGCCCGGCCGCAAGTTTTAAACATGTCTGATCTTGCTTCAACCCTGAAAACAGATTATAATATTATTAGGTTGATCCTAAAAGAACAGGGGGGCTGCCGTGGGAAATATTACCGTCTATAAAGCGAGAGACCTTGCCCATGATATCTTAGTGTCATTGGTCATAGTTAGCGCAGTGGTGGGCTGTATTTATATGGTGTACTGGGCTTTTTAGTGCAACCTTAACAGATATATAATCGAATGAAAGAGCGAGACAATGACTTGTTGGGAAGCCAAAAAATGTGGCCGCCAGGCCGATGGCGCCAAATCTAAGGAACTTGGAATTTGCCCGGCTTACCCAGACAATGGGAAACGCTGTGCCCATGTGGTCGGAACATTGTGCGGAGGGAAGGTTCAAGGGACACTCGCAGCCAAGATATCAACTTGCCTGCGTTGTGATTTCTACAGGAGCGAGCATTACGACAGCCCTAAAAGATAATCTGACTCCCTGGGTGCCGGATAAAGAAAAGGCCAGGATGTCCCGGCCCTCGTGCTTTCTTTGATGGTCACCGTCAATGAACCGAGTGAACCTGGTGTTTGCCGACCTCAATCAAGCCGCCTTGTTTCTCAAGGAATTTGCAGCCTCGTCCCTATCAACGCCCAAAGTCCGGCAGACGGTATCCAGATCATAGACCGGTTCATTCGTCTCGCCGTCATAGCTTTTACACGTCATCTGCTGAAGTCCGGGCCACAGTTCATCTATCTTTGCGTGCAGATCGACTCAGATCTCATCTGGCGCCGTTGCCAATGCCCTGGCCGTGATGTCCAGATAATATTCTCGGATCGGGCCGTCCAGGGCTTCCTCAAGGCCGGTTTCAACCAGCATCTTGAACATGGCCATAGCTTCGTGCTTGTCGGATATCGCCTTGGCCGTGTGAGTCACTTTCTTGGTCTGGCTGATATCCCGCAGTTTGTTTTCGCAGGCGATGAAGTACCGCCGGGCTTGTGTGCCCTTCGGGGTGCGTTCGACCATGGAAAGCTCTTTGGCCATGCTATAGTCATCCGATTTTAAAACTTAGCATTTGGGGGCGACACCTTTTTAATACTTCAGACGCTCGCCTGGCTAAACTGGCAACGAAGCCCTAAATG
>JADFYA010000131.1 GCA_015233285.1 Deltaproteobacteria bacterium
AGGTGGTCCACCAGCCGGGCGATGGTTCTGACTCGGCCGCGGCGCCACGCCCAGACCTGGGGACTGACATAGTAAAAAACTTTGATGCCCCGCTTTTTAGCGGCCCGGGCCAGGGCCAGGTTGAAGTCGGGAAAGTCGATCAGAATCAATAAATCCGGTCTCGGCTCCGAGTCCATTCGCCGGATCATCCGCATAAAGATTTTATACAACGAGGCAGCCTTAGGGAATATCTCCTGGAAACCCATCACCGCCAAATCGTGCGTCTGGGCGACCAGGCGGACCCCGACCGAGGCCAACCGGGTCCCGCCGATACCCTCAAAATAGATGTCTTCCCGGCACTTAGTCTGGATAGACCTGACCAAATTGGCGCCGTGGAGGTCTCCAGAGGCCTCCCCAGCCACGATTAAGATTCTCTTCATAAGATATTATCCTCAAATTTTGTTCGTCTGAAATCGAAAATCCTTCATTTCCAAGTTTAACCTGAGTTCGACTAGTGTTCGCCTTAATTCGGTGGGTCTTATTGATTGGAATACAGAAATCAATCCACAGAGTTCACGGATTAACGCAGATGGAAAAGACTCGTAGACCCATTTGGGCCCAAATCTGCGCAACCATGCCCAATCAGAGGACAAAACATGACATTCGGCACTAATCACTTAGCCCGCTCATCGAGCTCAGGTTAAGTTTAGCCATTCAAATAGAGGCACCCCGCCGGAGCCTCCCTCCAAGCAACCAGTCTGGCCGGGCTCCAGTCCCAATTGTTCCTCCTGGCTATAGCACAATCCGATCAGGAGGGCAACCAGTCGGCCATGTTTGAGATGGCCGGGCGATCCGCCTCATTGTCCGAACTTTGATTAAGCCGGTTGACTATTATGTTTGTGGGGGGCCGTTACAGGTGGGTATCCTGCTTTCATCATCGATTTCATTTTATAAGCATAATCACGTTCAGACCCTACCAATCCGAGGTGGCGGCAGGGAAAAAATTGACATTGGCCGGTTTCCGAGCTATATGATATTTTAGAAGAAAAGTATCCAATGATGCCTTGTCAACAGCATATATCATGACTCACCCTGGTTATATGAGGAATTAATTAAAAAATTCAGCCATGGTCGCCGTGCCGCCCCGGCCCAGCCCGAAAAGTGCTGATTATGACGGTTCAAGACATGTATTTTCTCAATATCATATAGACCCGGAGAAGAGTCGTGATGGCAAAATCAGGCACTCGCGGTTCTGATGAGGCATTTTATAGGCTGGTCAAGGCCGCTGGTGAGGCTATATTGAAATTGGTGGGAGCGGCACCGGGGTCCTATATGACATCCATGCCGACATCCTGAAGGCCAAAAGCGTCTCTCCCGATATTGTGGCAATTCCCTCGACAGGCGATGGTGATACTGGTATAATGGAATTTCAGAGGTACCCCGATCCTTTTATCAGATTTCGAGTGACGGCCTTGGTCGTTCTTTATTGCAGTCAAGAGAAAGGGTGCCGGCCATCCTTCCGGCCATTATCTTTACCGAGCGGTCTATCGAACAATCAGCCTTACCGCTTGAGATTTCAGATACCGCTAGCCGCTTTGATCAACCAGTTAGACGACCCTGGCACCTTAAGATCGCTACGGGAGAGGGCGGCCACGGTCGACTCCATGGAAGACTCTAGGGAAACCATGGAACAAATCAGAGGGAATTAACTCTTCCTATCGCGTGTCCCCGCCCCATGGATCGGCGCCGCGCCCCTTTGGCTGACTCAAAAGGCGCCGATTATGACTGTTCAAGGTATATCAGGAGGCAACGTTATGCTGCCATTTGCGCAGGTGAGATCATTGGAGATGGCCTTCGGACCGCAAGCAGTTCCTCTAATTGAGACACTTGAAGGCATCAGTAACCAGGTCAAGGCTGATTTGTCGGGAGAATTGGCTACCAAATTCGACATTGCCGAATTAAAGGAGATCACTCGATCCGACATAGCCGAATTAAAGGAGTCTACCAAATCCGACATTGCCGAGATTAAGGTAGATATCGCCGGTGTCAAGGGGAGCATCAACACCCTGCGGGAGATGTCAAAACGGGATATTGAAGAAGTCCGAGGAGAAATGATCGCCTCAATTCTTGAGCTGAAAGGTGAAATCAAGACCATGCGAGAGGCGAACAGGGCCGAACTCCTGGAAGTAAAAGCTGAAATAGAAAAATTTGGAGGAAGAATCAACACCTTGGATGCCGATTTGAAAGGCCGAATGACCTCTTTGGACGCCGATTTGAAAGGCCGAATCACTTCTTTGGACAACAACTTAAAAGGTGAACTCAAGTCCATCCGCCTGTTGATGAAAACCTTAATCGGTTTAGTCATCTTTGGCGTCAGCTTCTTCAGCCCGGTTGGTCTTAAGTTGCTGGAATATGTGGTCAAGGGGATAAGATAAGGGAACGCCGCCTCATTCAATTAGAAGGAAATTTTCGGTCCCAACCCTATGGAGGAACATGGCCAAAGATGAACTGGGCCGGAAGGTGCGCGACTGGGGAGACTCGGTCCGGGAACTTTATCCCCAGGAACAAATTCACGACCATTTTGTGGTCCGGGTTTTGCATGTTGGAATCATGATGATCACATTTGAGGCCGGTTAACCCCGGTAGGCATTATTTTCCTGCCCACGGCTAAAGGTTATCGGCGGCGGAATAGGCCGGGATGAAGGTTCCGAATTGGTGAAGGTTAACATAGTGCGGCAACCCATCTGTAATTAAGGTAAAAGCGGCGGGGCGGCGATGGGATTTGGGAAGACTTCATCGGCAGGTGACGCAATTTTGGCGGTTGGCATTAAACTTGCTATATAGTCGAGTAACCGAGTGGCCGTTGGAAATGGGATTACCGTTGAAACAGCAACAAAAAACCATACGGCAGCAAGTTTTATCTTCAACTCGGCTAAAGTTTATGTTATCTCTTGCCGATAAAGATAGCAAACATGAGGTAAAGGAGATTATCCAATGCAGATTAATGGACCAAAATCTCTAGACGTTCAACAGACCAATCTTGCGCCGGCGGCTGATGAGTTGGATAAAAAGCTCAGAGGCAAAAAGGCGGGGGTGCAGTCTGGAGGCACGGAGACCGTCCATCTTTCCTCAAGGGCAAGAGATATCAATAAAGTTAGAGACACCTTAAAGACCGTTCCGGATGTCCGGACGGATGTGGTGGCTCGGCTAAAGGATTCTATTGCCCAAGGAACCTATCAGGTTTCCGGGGAAAAGGTGGCGGAAAAAATGATCACCGAACACCTCGCCGACTTAACGGCGTAAGGTAAGGCATTTTTTCGGCTGCTACCTTGCCCGTGGGCGAAGGTAGGTGATCAACGTGAAATCCGTGATGATTGATCTCCAGGAAATTATTTCCGAGGAGATAAGACTCAACCGGACCCTCTTGTCGGCGTTAGCCGATGAAAAAGAAGCCATCGCGGCCTTCTCTTTAGAAGGTATCAACCTAGCTACGGCCACCAAAGAGGGTATCGTAAGCAGCATCCACTCCTTAGAAGAGCGGCGCCAGTCTCTGGTGTCGCGCCTAGCCGAGCGACTCCAGCTTGACCCGGGACAGTTGACCCTGGCCAGGCTGGCGCGACTTGTCAAAAAACCGTTTGCGGATGAACTGGAAAAAAGCCTGCGTGATCTGCGGGAACTTGTCCGTCAAATCGATGAGGCCAACCGGGAAAACGCGTATTATATCCAGTTCACCCTAGGGTTCATCTCCGACTCCATCTCCTTGATCCAAAGCACGGTCGCCCCTCTCGCTACTTACAGCGCCGGGGGGAAAGTGTCTCACTTGAAACTGAGCGGTCGTATGCTCAGAAGAGAGGTGTGACATGGCCAATATGTACTCTATCCTGAATATCGCCCAGAATGCGCTGTTCACCCAGCAGACCGCGTTACAGGTCACCGGGCACAACATCGCCAATGTTAATACTCCGGGTTTCTCCCGGCAAAGGGCGACTCTTCAGACTACTATTCCGGATACCTCTTCGGTTGGACCAATTGGGTCGGGAGTGCAGGCCTATAACGTCGAACGGGTGATGGACCAGTTCATCGATAAACAAATTTATCAGCAGACCAGTCAGCACTCCCTTTTTGATTCGAAGAGCACCTCTTTCACTCAATTAGATACCATATTCAATGAACAAAGCGGCCAAGGGTTGAATAAGGCCATGACCGATTTCTGGAACTCCTGGCAGGATCTGACCAATAATCCGGGTGGGACATCGGAAAGAACCGTTGTCCAGGCCAAGAGCGCCGCTATGGCCAACGCCTTTCAAACGACTTACCAGGGCCTGGAGCAGCAACGGATTGATGCTGAGAACCGGATTAAACAAACGGCCTCTGATGTCAATTCTATCGGCAAACAACTGGCCGACTTGAATACAAAAATCGTTCAAACTGAAAGCGGCGGACATGACGCCAACGACCTCCGCGATCAACAAACGGATTTGCTTAATCAATTGGCTCAGAAAATTGATTTCACCGCCTTTGAAGACAAGGACAAACAATTGACGGTGTTGGTCTCCGGTGATGCCCCGCTGGTGTCCAAAAGCACCACCTGGCAGCTTACGACTCAATCCGACCCGGCTAACAACAATTTTTCCAAATTGATCATTACGGATAATAGCGCTACCCAGTTTGACATCACCAAGGAAGTCACCGGCGGGGCCCTGAAAGGGTATCTGGATGCGAGAGATGTGGACGTCCCGCAGGCTATGGACACGCTGAACAAAACGGCTGCGTCGATTATTGATGAAGTCAACCGGCTTCACGTGGACGGCTATGGTCTGGACGGATCGACGAACAACAATTTCTTCAACCCCGTCACGCCGGTGGCCGGTCCGGAGCAAAAGAACCAGGGCGGAGCGATAATCGCCAAAACCGCGGTGCAGGACGTTCGGAAGGTCACTAATGACGATTATCAGATTCAGTTTGTCACCTCCAATAAGTTTGATATTTATGATACAACAACTTCACAATATCGTTATGACATTGGAGCGAAAAACGACGGACTGGTATTTAATGAGGGCTCCGCAGCAATTAAAATTACCTTAGATCACGGGACATACAACGGGCAAGATCTGGCTAAGGATATTCAGACGCAATTAAATAACAATTCGCCGAACAAGCAGACCTATCAGGTGAGCTATGATGCCGCCACCCGGCATTTTTCCTTCTCCAGCGACTCGCAGAATCAACAAAGCCTGGTCATGGGAATGGGCAACGACGCCTCGACTGCAGGGAATATCCTGGGGTTCGAGAACAGTTCGGATGTCACGGTGGCGCCCGGTTCTTCCGCCGACAGCCCTAAGATAGCCGGACATTACGACTACAGTTCCGGTGATCCCATAACCTTTGACGGCATAAGCGTGGTGGTTCAAAATGGTACCAATACTCCCTTAGGTGGCGATGTGTTCGATGTAAGTGGGACCAAGGACGCCGCCAAGTACATGGCCTTAGATAGTAAGATCGCGGCGGACACCGATAAGATTGCGGCCGCGGCACCGGATCCGAGTCAACTGCCCCCGGATTTGACGACGTTACAGGGTGACGGGAATAACGCCGGCAGCATATCCCAAATACAAAATAAATACTTGATGGCCCAAGGGACCCAGACTATTTCCGCCTTTTATAATGGATTGGTCTCTAAGGTTGGAGCCATGGTTCAAGATAATACTAATCAGGCCACTCAAACCAGTTTTGTCTTAACCCAATTGCAAACGCAGCGCGAATCTGTCTCGGGCGTAAATTTAGATGAAGAAATGACTAACTTGATGAAGTTTCAGCAAGCCTATAACGCCTCGGCCAAGATGATCACAACCGTTGGCTCGATGTTGGATACGCTTATGAAAATGTAATCAGGCGGCGGAAACGATGCAACTGGATTTTTCACACCAAACAACATGCGATGTTCTGGTTAAAAAGGGGTCTGAGCCATGAGAGTAAGCACCAACATGGTTTACAACAGCATAATCGACAACCTGATGATCGGGTCGAAACAGCTTCTGGATAAGCAAGAGGTCGTCAATACCAACAAGCGCATCAATCGGCCTTCAGATGACCCCGTAGGTATGGCCGAGACCCTGAACTACAATCAGGTCATTTCCAGCTCTGTCCAATATCAGCGCAATATTACTCAAGCCGGTTCCTGGCTTAATCAGAGCGATACCTCATTCCAGAACATGACCCAGGAGTTGCAACTGGCCCAGACCATCGCCGTCAACCAATCCAACGATACGGCTAGTGCGGATAGCCGGGCCGCGGCCGTCGACCAGGTAAACGGGGTGATCAATTCCATCAACGATTTGATCAACGGCAAATTGGGCGACCGGTATCTGTTCAGTGGAAAGAGCGTCAAGACCCAGGCCTATAGTGTTTATCAAAAAGGCATGGAGTATAACGGTGACTATGGCAACCTGGACATGAACATTTCATCGAATATCAAGACCACGGTCAACACCCCGGGAGCCAGTGCTTTCCCTACTTCGGTGACGGATTTGGGTGAAGCGGCTAACTTGTCTCCGGATGTGGTGCCGGTTACGCGCGGCTTTGGAAATTCTCTCTCAGCCGTGGACTCAGGTTTTGATTTTGTTACCGGGGCCAATGATCAGATGGTCTTCACTGAGACCGTCGCCCGTCAAGGGGCTAACCCGACACGTGTTTACCAACATACTGTCAGCTTGACCGATCCGTCCCTGGGTGGGACCCTGGTGTCTGGCCAAACTTATGACGGCAAAGCCGTGGCCGATGCCCTGGCCAGGTCATTGAACAGCACCAATACGAGTAGCAACAGATACCAGGCCACTTACGATAAGACGTCCAATCTGTTTACTATTACCAACAAAACCGGGAACAGCGACCAGATGACTCTGAACTGGTCTGATCTTAACAGTACTTCCAAGAATACCCTGGGATTCACTACCGCGGCCGATCAGGTCTTAAATCCAGGAGGCTCCGTCACAGCGGACTCAATTCGGGCTTTTAACGTCATGGCCGGGGTGAATGACACTTTTTTTGCCAATATTGATGGCTCCGGCGCCCACACTGTGGCCATCGCCGCGGGTAATTACACGGCTCCTGAACTGGCTCAGGCAATGAAAAATGGGATCAACGCGGCCATGGCCGCGGCCGGGACGCCAGGCACCGTGGACGTAACATATAGTGCTAACACAGGATTATTTCAGGTTCAATCTCTCAGCCTGGGCTCCAACTCGACGGTGGCCCTGACCCCGGCCACCAGCAAATTTTTGGGGATGATCAACATGCCTCCGATCAGCACCGCCGGATTGGGCGGAACGGCCTTGTCGCTGCTCAACCAAGGCGCCGGGGTTCAGCCTGGGATGATCAAGATTATAGACAAAAGCGGAGACAGCCGGACGCTGGACACCACCGGTTTCAAAACCCTGCAGGACGTGGTCGATGGGATCAATAATCTGTATCAAGGAGCCGGGCCCGGCCAGTTTTCTGTTCAGGCGGAATATAATCAAGGCTACACCGGGATTAACCTGATGGATGCCTCCACGGCCAACGGGGTGATCAAGACGGACGAGGCCACGGGTCAGTTTGCTTTTGCGTCCGGGCAGAACGATCGGATCGTTTTTAATGACGGCGCGGCCTATACAATTAATCTGGTCGCAGATGGGTATCTCAAGAACAACGATTTGAACACCGGAGCACAGGTGGCTTTGGCCATCCAGAATGACATGAACTCAAAAAATCCGGCTTCCCAATACACCGTCTCCTATGACGAATTCTCCAGCCGCTTTACCGTCGCGGCCAATGCCGGCAACCCCCATACCGTGTCCATTAACTGGCAGAATTCCACCGCCCAAAATATACTGGGGTTTTCCGATCCTACAGATACAATTCCCGCCGGATCGGCCGTGACCGGTCAGAACAACGCCCTGGCCATAGGACCGTCCACGACCGCCCATGATCTGGGGATTTTTGGATCGAGTAGTCCAGCGACTGCGGGGACCGCCACGATTATGGGCGGCGACCTCCAAGCCGCAGTGGATCGAAACACGCCCCTGGCTGTGCTGCTGGGTGGGGCTCCACCCAATTATGGCACTATTCAGATCACTAACGGCAACAAAACGACTAATTTGGATTTGTCCAAACTCCGTCAGGCCGGCTCCGCCTACATCAGTTCAGACAACGGGGTTAACAGTGACTTTATTTTCGCGGCAGGTCAAAATGACGTCATCAGGTGGGATCCGGGAACCGGCGGCGGCCCGGTTAATCTTTCGTTGATCACCGACGGCGGTCTATCCGCCAACACCTATCACACCGGGGATCAAGTTGCTCAAGCCCTTCAGCAAGGCCTTGACAACACTTCCGGCGGCGCCGTTTTTACCGTGACCTATGATAAGGTAAATAGCAAATTTAATATACTATCTAATAATGGGAATCCCAATTGCCGGTTCCTCTGGGGTGACCCGCAATCCACGGCCGGTAGTTCCCTGGGATTTGGGTCCAGCACGGTCGTGACCCCCAACACCACTACTGCCAGCCAGTCGCCGGTGGCCTTTAACGTCGTCAAGGGATTAAACGATACCTTCCAGATTAGTGTCGATGGCGGCGCCTCGGCCCATACCGTAACGGTAAAGGTTCCTTCCGGCGGAAGCAGCCTAGGCTACACGGGGGCCGGATTGGCTCAAGCGGTCAATAATACCTTGGCTGCGGCGCTTCCTCCTATCCCGGCCAAGGTAACTTATG
>JADFYA010000132.1 GCA_015233285.1 Deltaproteobacteria bacterium
ATGGTTCTATGCCGGCATACGGCACCGAAGCGAACCACGACGTCCTGGGAACCCCTGATAATGGATCCCGTCATCTGTTAACCAGAAACCTGACCCTGACTAACTAATGGACAATCGGCCCTGTCAACTGGTAACCCGTCCATCACTTCAATGGTTTTATGCCGGCATACGGCACCGAAGCGAGCCAGGGCGTCTTGGAATTATGCGATAATGGACCTCGTCGACCTATTAACCAGAAACATGACCTTGACTAATGGACAATCGGCCCTGTTAAACCAATAACCCAACTGTTTAACTAATTGCCCTCAGTCTGTCATTTGGTCAACCCAATAAATAACTTTTTTGGCCCACGGATAGTTCATGATCTGTGGGCCATTTTTGTCTTGGGGGCCGGACTTTCTCAACCGTTTCTGCCAACCTTGTGTCCGGGAAGGACGCCGCCGGAGGAGACGGGTAGAGGCGATGCACCTGTCTGTGGTTAATCCATGACCTGGGATAAGATGGAATGCTGCGCCTTCAACCGGATCATAGCCCGTTCGGCCCGGTGGAGCTTAACCAAAGATTTGACGAGCAAGTAGATCCCGACCACGACCAGCCCGGCACAAAGAACCATCAGGATCACCAGGTACTCCATGACCAGGTTGTGGTGAATATGTCCCGACACCGTGACCAGGTAACTAATGACGACCATGGGCAGGGCCAAAACGGCCAGGCCGGTCCGGAGAGCCGCCAAATGAGTGCGTTTTTCGGCCAGGATAAGTTGGGCTTCATTAATGATAAGCGGGTTTTCTGAGCGCATTTTGGATTCCGAAATACTATTGCAGTCGTCGGATAAGCCGTCGAATCCTCTCTTTTGCTCTCCGCCCGACGCGGTTGACTTCTTGGCTTTCATGCCGGCCTCCCTTGGGGAGGATGATGGAGGCATGAGGTGGAACGGCTATCTGATTTGGCCTGGATCATTGGGATGTCCTGACGGTATAGGTAAGTTGCCCTGTCCCATCTTTTGGCACGGTCAATTGGAATTCCGCTGTAAAGGCATCTTTTTTGACCCACGGAGAAGTTTGGGAAGTGATTTTCCAGTCGCCGGCCATGGGTTCCACGACAGTCACCGTGATCTCCTCATCTTTGTGATTTCTGATCTCTATTTCAAACGTTTGCTCAAAAACATGCTCGGCTATTTTTTGAAAACTGGTCTGGGTTCGTTCGCCCACGATGTCGAACGCCTTGCCTAACAGCAGCCTGACTTTTTCGTCTTTGGGCGTATGATCGATCCGGTCTTCCCCGATAAACTGGAGGCTCTTGTCGGAGTCGTATTTGTAAACCCGGACCTTTCCGGCCGGCAAGGGGATCCCCATGTGATTCTTCTGGCTGTTAATCAGCTCCAGGGTGACCTCGGCTTTTTGGGTCATCTTAGCCGGGTTGGGATGCCAGAAGAACTGGGGGGTGGTCTTAAGGGTATAACCTTTCTTGACTGACGCCCGTTCCGCGGATAGTAGAGTCATCTGCTTAATTTGCTTATCTGTAATGGTGGCCGGCCGGGTTAGGGTGTACATATGATACTCGAAGAATGATTTTTCTTCAAATTGAGGTGCGGCGGCCTGGTCGGCCATGGCGGCATAGAGCCTTTTGCCTTCCGCTTGCCGGGGCGGCTGGACCACCCGATGGACATCTCCGGCAATCAGCTTGATGTCGGCGTTGCCGTATGTGGCGCCCGAGTCGTTGTTGATGGTCACCCATCCGGTCACGTCAACTTCCGTATCTTTTTGATTGACCAGGGCGACATAGTCACATTTCCAGTTGATCCCGGAGGTCAGGTAAGATGCTTCGATATCCCGGCCGGCTGCGTCGCGGCTTTTTAAGAGCCAGACCAGGGTGGGCCGGGCATTCAGGTCGGCAGGCATCGCCGGCAGGATCACGGTTCCGGGGTGACCCAGGTGGATCCGTCCTTCGATTTTAAACACATTCCCGTTGTTTGTAGAAAGCAACTCCGCTTTTTCCCGCTTAATTTCCTTCCCTTCAAAGTAGGTCACCAGCTCTAATTCTTTGCCCACGTTCTTGTCCAGCAGCTTGGCCGGAGTGATCAGATCAAACTCATAGTTCTGCTCCAGGATGCTAAGGCCGCCATCCGGCTTGACCGTTTTCAGGGCCACTGAGGTCGGGTCAATTTTGCCGGCCACGTCCATGAACCGCATCTCAAAAGCGCCTTGCGGCAGATTCACGGCCCGGGTATCCTTGACCAGAGCCAGGTCGGTATTGTAGATGGTCAAGGCCAGGTTACGCTGCTCCCGGCTGGTGGACGTAATGGCCGCCGACTCGGCCCCGGCCAGGGGGCAAAAAAACAAAACGACGACCAGGATCAGCATCAGATTGATCAGGCTGTGCGGCCAGTTCATAAACTCTCCCTTGCGTGTGGTGTTCGGATTAACGGCATGGCCCCGACAGTCCCGGCGGTGAATCAGGTCCGGTTATTGTCCTGAAAAATACAAGAGGGTTAACCGAATGCCCACCAGATACAGCGCCACGGCCAACGAACGGATGATCACCTTGCTTCTGACCTTTGAAGAGAGCATGGCCCCAATCTGGGCCCCGATAAGGACTCCTATAGCCAGGGCCACGGCTCTTCTGACGCCATGGTGAAAGGTGCCGGAGATGATGTGGACGACGGTACCGACAAAAGTAGCTATGGCCAGAATGAAGTGGGAAGTGGCCGTGGCAATGTGAACAGGAAATAGAAGGATATTGGATAGGACCGGAACATGAATTATACCGCCGCCAATCCCCAAGAAGCTGGAAACAAACCCAACCCCCAGGCTGAGTAATATACCGATAAAGAGTTTTCTTGATGACAAATGAATGAGACAATCATCTGATGCGCCCGACTCGTTTGGAACCTTTACAAAGATAACCAGGGATACGACCAGTAAGATAATGGCGAATACCAGATCAAAGGTCCGTCTGGGAACATAATATGTACTTATCGCACCCAGAACGGCACCTGGGATACATGCGGCCGAAAAAAAAAGCCCATATCTATAATTAATCCGTTTCATGCGTCCGTATGCGATTGATCCGGATATGGCATTGGCGCAGGTCACGGCTAAAGAAATGGAGGTTATCGTATCGGGGCTGTCTTTCGGATAAAGCAATAATAAGATTGGGGTAAGGATGAATCCGCCGCCCGCCCCGATTAAGGTTCCAAAAACGCCGATTAAAACTCCGAATACAGTTAGCAGTAAATATTGTTCCATTGCCGAAGCCTTGTGCAAGCATCGCATTAATACTATGGATAACCTGAATTCAACTTAAGATGGTCAAGCTTGGAGAAGAGTTAGCGTTTATCGGCTGAGTCTCCTGACCAAGGGATGAGTGCTGCACCGGATCGACCCCCCGTCTTCATTGTGCCGGCCAAAATATATGGAGTAGACATGAATACCTGCAGCCTCCAATCCGGCCTTAACCTTTTTGCCGTCGAAGTGGTCGTTGTAGCCCAAGATGTAATTGTTCTGATCTATGGGCAGGCCGTTGGTGGCCAGATAGCGTGTCTCTTCCCGCGTCACCTCGATAAGTAAAACGCTGTTCGCTTGAATGACACGAATCCTCTACCCGCAACTCACTAATATGGTTCAAATTCTCTATCATCCGGGTCTTGCAGGCGTAGATCTATTCCCTTTTTCTTAGCTTTTGCCGTTTGTGATTCGGTTGCGGGCGACTGAGCGGCGGCCTTTGGCCCGGCTGTTGTCGAAAGTAAGACTTTGGGGTGGTCGCCGGCGCCGATCCGGTGGCTCTGTTGGGCCCGGTCCCGGGAAGATCTCGGCCCCGATTGATTGCCCAATTTGAAGAAAGAGACGACATCACGAAGCTGCTCCGCCTGGCCGGACAGTTCCTCACTGGCCGAGGCCATCTCCTCTGTAGCGCCGGCGTTCTGCTGGATGACCTGATCTAGCTGTTGGACGGCCTTAGTCACTTGCTGGATGCCGCCAGCCTGTTCGTTGGAAGAAGCGTTGATCTCCTGGACCAGGTCCGCGGTTTTCTGGATGCTGGGAACAATGTTTTCGATTAAGCGGCCGGCCTGGTCCGCCACTTCCAGACTGGAGTTGGACAGCGTGCTGATTTCCTTTGCTGCGTTTTGACTGCGCTCAGCCAGTTTGCGGACTTCCGCGGCGACTACGGCAAATCCTTTACCGTGCTCCCCGGCCCGGGCCGCCTCGATCGCGGCATTTAGGGCCAGCATATTGGTTTGGCGGGCTATTTCCTCAATTATGCTGATCTTTTCGGCGATGCTCTTCATGGCGATGACGGTTTCGGCGACAGATTTGCCCCCGGCCAGGGCATCAATGGCCGCCTGCCTGGCTATGGCCGCGGTTTCCCTAGCATTATCGGCGTTCTGCGAGATAGTGCTGCTCATCTGCTCCATGGATGCGGAAACTTCTTCCACACTAGCCGCGGATTCGGCCGTTCCCTGGGAGATGCCGGTGGTGCTGGTGCTGATTTCCTGGCTCCCGGAGGCGACCTGATCAGCCGCAGTCTGGACGTTGACGGCGATCTCCGTCAAGCCGGCGATCATCTTCTCCAAAGCAATCATCAATTCATCATTTTTTGATCTTCTTTCCACCTCGACCATCAGGTTGCCCGCGGCGATCTCCTGAGCCAATCTGGTAACTTCATTCAAGGCATCGATGAGTAAGTTGATATTATTTTTAATGGTGTTGAAATCGCCTTGATATTGATCGGTGATTTTGGCCGGGATATCGCCTTTGGAGATGCGGTCGACGTAGGTGGCGGCCATATTTAAGGGTCCGATCACTGCGTCCAGGGTGTTATTGATTCCCTTGACAATCTTGGCGAAGTCACCGCCGAATTTCGATGGATCACCCCGCGTGGCCAATTGGCCGTCTCCCGCCGCCTGGGTCAATATCCCTATTTCGGAGGTCAATCCATTGACAGCCTCTATACACTGATTCAGATTATTCTTGATCTCGTTGAAATCACCGTTGTATTCATCGGTAATCCGGGGCGGAATATCACCTTTGGAGATGCGGTCCACATGGAGGGCAGCCATCTTTAACGGCTCGATGACCGCGTCCAGGATTTCGTTGGCTCCGTTAATAATACCTCTAAATTCAAAATTGATCTTTTCGGGATCACCTCGCTCACCTAATCGCCCCGCAGCGGTGGCTTCTTTTAATTTAGCGAACTCATTTAGGAGAGATTTGACGATGCCGGAAATGTTCCGGCCGATAAACCAGCCGATGGCCAAAGCCAGGATGACGCCGAGGCCGATGGCGATGATAGACAGGAGGGTTGCCCGGCCGGCCTGGGCTTGGGCCTCTTTGTAAGTATCTTCAGATAGTTTTGCATTTAGCTCAATTATCTCGTCCAACAATTTGACCACGACATTGATGGCGTCGCGGGATTTACCCATACTCAGCTCATGGGCGGCTTTTCGCGACTCGCCATCTCCTTTTCTGACTATTTCTACAACTTCCTGGTGCAACTTCTTGGCGATGCTCCATTTCTGGATAAGCTCCTGCCAGAGCCGCTCTTCTTCCTTGGTTTTGGGCAACGACTCGTATATCTTCCAACCTTTGTCAAACTTATTAAAGGCTTTTTCCAGACTGGCGTATTGTCTCTTAATCAATTCGGAGTCTGTTTCATAAATCAGAACGCGTTCGTACCTTTGAATACTTCCTTGGGCTTCATCCATCATGCCCAAGCCCAGGACACTGGGCAGCCGGACGCCGGCTACCACCTCCAGGCTGGCGGTGACATTCTGGATCCCACGCCATCCCAGGAATCCCACGACCAGGGTGATCAACGCCACAAGAGAAAATCCCGCCAACAACTTAGCGCCCAACTTCATGTTTTTCATCGGTCAGACCTCCTTCCTCAATTCAAGTGTCACAGTGAGTGTCCGGCTGGACGCTTGCCTGATGTTTTTGTTGCCATATTTTCAGAAAGTAAACCCCGAAACCCGACAATTCATTATTCCTCCTGCCGGATGATATGAGGCCGGCCGTGAATCAGGAAGAAGAAATCACCCGTCTCGGGGTCCTGTTTCAGGTAACGCGTGAGATGATAATAGGCCTGCTTGGAAAAACGGGTTCGGAATTTCTTTGGCGTAGAGAGGCAGTAGAGGACGTTGGCCCGGCTAATGGTCAGGGTTTCGGGCAAAAGGGGCATGCGACGGCGGTCATTAAGGATCAGGATGACAGCGGCCGGCTCTCCGGTACCATTCTCGGTGATGCCCAGAGATCTGACAACCAGGGGGGCGTCGTCCGGGATGACCTGGTGCACCTCGCCCTCACAGCGGAGGAAAAGCTCCTCCCCTCGATAAAACATGGAACTACTGAGGGTGCTCAGCAGGTGCTCGTCCGTAACCGGATTGCCCTCGCAGAACCATAGACCGTCCGAATCGATCCGGTATTTATAAGTCCGGGAGCCGGGATCGGCCAAAGTGACGAGGTCTTTTTGTTCCCTGGTAACCATAGTGATGGGAATACTGTTATCCTACCGATTAGTGGTTGGAATAGAGGACAGCCAGAATATAGGCATTGTTTCCGCCCCGGGCGCGGACCAGGTGGGGCGTGGTTGAGTCATAATAGATGGAATCACCCGGATTGAGCACGTCCACATAATCATCGAGACGAACTTCCATTTGCCCGGACAGGACGAAAATGAATTCCTGACCGTCATGTGAAGACAACTCCTCCAAGGTGTCAGTCGGCTCCAGCGTTACGAGGAACGGGTCCATGCTCCGGTCATTCTTGTCCGCAGCCAGCATCTCGTAACTATAACCGTAACTTTTTCCTTTTTTTGAAGAGAGGCGGGAGAGGCTCTGGCCCTGATTTTTACGCACGATGGTAAACGGTTTAATTTCACCACTGGAAATAAGATAGCCCATTTTCATATCCAGGGCCTTGCCCAGCTTGATCAGAGTCCCCAGGGGGGGTGAAATCAGGTTGTCTTCGATCTGCGCCAGGACCTCGACCGGGACATTCGTCCGCCGGCTGATATCGGTTAAGGTCAGGCCTTTGTCATTTCGAAATTTTTTGATCCGTTCTCCCACGTTGACGGGTTCTTCAATGGCCGGAGAGGTTTGTGACACTGCCGCCACGGCATCTAGATAATCATCCTCACGGGCCGGCCCGGTCTTGCCGATATGTTCAAGAAAATCCTCATAGGCGTTTAGTTTTTTTTCTTCCACTTTTCTTCTCCATTGGTCGGCCTTGCCCGGCCCGGCCGGCCATGTTTTTGAGCCAAGACGTTTTAATATAGCCAGTATCAGGAAATGATCAAATCAGGTGAGGCCAAAAGCTCAGCCAAATGACACGCCCGTTGCGGCAGGCCGGCTTTTTTTAAGCCCAATTGGAGGTGCATCAGACATCCGGGTTCGGCCGTGACCACGTAATCAGCCCCGGTCCGGGCGATATTTTTTAGCTTGTCATCCAAGATAGCCTGGGATATGTGAGGATATTTTACGGAAAAAGTACCCCCGAAACCGCAACAGGCCTCGAAATCGTGCATTGGAATGTAAGTCACACCCCTGATATTTGAGATAAGTATGACGGGGTCATCCTTAACCCCCAGGTAGCGATTAAGATGGCAGGAGTGGTGATAAGTGACGGTCCCGGCAAATTCTGCGCCGACGTCCGACACATGTAATACTGAAACCAAAAATTCGGAGAAATCGTAAACCTGTTTGGACATGGAGGCGGCCCGCCGGTGATATCGGGTCCCAGGCTCAAACAGGTCTTGATATAGAGCCTTAATGGTGTAAAGGCAGGAGGCTGACGGCCCGACGATGGGGCCTTTTCCGGCGAAGACATCCAGAGTCTTTCTGGCCAGACGTCTGGCCTCGTCCCATTGCCCGGCATTAACGGCAAACTGGCCGCAGCAGATTTGATCCGAGGGATAGTCTACTTCCACCCCCAACCGGTGAAAAACTTTTTCCACGGCCAGGGCCACGTTGGGGTAAAGGGAATCCACGAGGCAAGGGACAAATAAACATACCCGGTTGGGGAGTGTCATTGAGCACCCGATGCTGGTTTCAAGCAGGGCCGCCGAATCTTTCCGTCGGGCAAAGCATCCTTGAGAAGTAATTGGTTACGTATTTGGTTTTAAGCTCTTTGGTAATGCGGCGGAAGTCGTCGTTGTCGAAAAGCTGTCCGATGGAGGTCGCGTTGGGGGCAGAGAATTCGCTAACGATTTTCGGGCCATCCCCTAACACCACATTCCATCCACCGGTTATTTCCAGCAAGCCGGTTTTTTTAAAGGTGGGGATATATTCATGGACCACGAAGTCGGCGTATTCTTTCCAAGCACCAGGGACAATATCGTAATACTGGGTAAACTTCCAGATGCTCCTTTGTACGGTATATTTTTTGGCGGGAACTCGTCCCGTGGGGGTCAAAATTTTGTACGTGTGGTTGTATGTATAACGTTTTAGTTCTTCAGTCAAATCCTTGAATTTGGGGTTGCGCATGAGCTTTTCCATTTGGTCATACTCTTCCGTCGTCATGACGGCAAGCACCCGGGGGCCGGGACCAATAACTACGTAAAATCCGCCTACAACATGGAACCCTAACAGCTTGCACTGATAGATGTATTTTTCCTTAACAAATTCGGCATATTCTTCGTGTTTGCCATGGATAATATCCCAATGTTGACTTAACAGAACGGACATCTCGACCCCCTTTT
>JADFYA010000133.1 GCA_015233285.1 Deltaproteobacteria bacterium
GGTCCGGTTTACCGGCTGGCCTGGGGGGTAATTATAGGCGGGATAGCCCAGTTGGCTCTGCAGATCCCTTTTCTCATTCAAAAAGGGGCGATGATCAGATTCAGTTTAGACTATAAGCATCCAGCCGTTAAAAAGATTTTTCTATTGTTCGTCCCCGCGGCTATGGGGGCGGGGGTCTATCAAATAAACGTAGCGGTAGGCACCCTGCTGGCCTCCATGTTGCCCCAGGGCAGTGTTTCTTACCTTTATTTTGCAGACCGAATTCTGGAATTCCCGTTGGGCATCTTTGCTGTGGCCGTGGCCACGGCGATCCTACCCAGCCTGTCTCGGCATGTGGCTGGAGATGACATGGCTGGACTGGGTGCGACCTTCTCCTTTGGGATGCGTTTGGTTCTGTTTATCACCGTCCCGGCCATGGTCGGCCTGATTGTGCTCCGCCGGCCCATTGTGGCCCTGCTCTTCATGCGCGGCCGATTCACCTGGGAAGCGGTGGAAGCCACGTCATCGGCTTTACTATGGTATTCCGTTGGGTTGGCTGCAATAGCCGGGGTCAGGATTGTAGTTAACGTCTTTTATGCCCTTCAGGATACCGCTACCCCGGTGAAGGTGGCCGCTTTGAGTCTGGTGGCCAATGTCTTCTTCAGTCTGCTGTTAATGGGCCCGATGCAATACGCAGGCCTGGCCCTGGCCAACAGTCTTTCAGCGGTCGTTAATCTGGCTTTGTTGGCCTGGCTGTTGCACTGCCGATTATCCGATATTCAGGCAAAATCTATCGTAAAGTCAGCCCTAAAAGTGACGACCGCGGCCGGCGTGATGGGACTCGTCATTCATTTTGGGGTGATTGTGCCTCTATATCGTCAGGCCATGCCGACCACCAGGGTCCTGCTGGTGGTCATAGGCGGAATTCTTCTGGGCATGATCGCTTACGGCGCCGTGACCCTGGCCCTTAAATCGTCTGAGCTGAGACCGGTAATGGACCTGATGACAAAACGTTTACACCGGTTTCAACGCCGGCGAGTGGTTTGAAACGGTACGGGTCACCGGTCTCGGACTAACCAGCCGGTTATTTGAATTAAACCAGAAATTATGGCCTCATGGCAGGCCCTGATTTAATCCGAGTTATCAAAGTAGATAGTGACAATGTCAGGTATCAGGTGTATACTAGATAGATGTGGGATATATCCGGTAGGCAAACCTTTGGATTTCAATTCTCGACCAGGCAGAGGAGAACGGAATATTGGACTGGCAGATTAGACTAGAGCAACTATCTTTTATTGGTCCCGGCGTCTTTTCGGAAACCTTCTGGAAGCTTTTTTTGGCCACCCTTTTGGGCGCGCTGATCGGCTTTGAGCGGGAGACCCATGGTCAGGCGGCAGGATTCCGAACGTATATTCTGGTCGCCTTGGGTTGTTGCTTGATCATGATGACATCACTCCACATTCATGATATATTTAAACATTTTGATACTAATAGCTCCATCCGGATCGACCCCGGCCGCATCGCCTCATATGCCCTGGCCAGCATGGGGTTCATGGGAGCTGGAGCCATCATTGTAGGGAAAGGCACAGTCAGAGGATTGACCACCGCGGCCGGGATGTGGATGATCGCGGCGGTGGGATTGGCGGTGGGCAGCGGCTACTTTGTCCCGGCCATTTCGGTTACTTTACTTAGCTTCTTCTGCCTTTATGTCCTCCGCCAGACCAAGACGTATCTACGCAAAGACAACTTTAACGGTCTCACCCTGGTCTCCGACAACGAAGAGGACCGCCTAACCCTGATCGAGGACGTTTTAAAGAGGCACCCTTTCTCCAAATTTCACCTGGCCAGTTTTCATCATCATATCATCCAAGAAACCATCACCTTTCATTTCAGCCTGGTCTCCAAGGGCGATGTCCTATGGCCGACATTAATGCAAGACTTGTCCAATCTCCCGGGGATCCGGGAAGTCATCTTAGAAGAAGGGATAGTCCCCTAATATCCAAAGACTTTGTGGAGACTGGTTATGATCCGGAAAAGATATCCCCTGGAATTGACCATCAATGGAGAATCCGTCAGCCTGAGCGTCGAACCCCAGCTCACCCTGTTGGAACTCATCCGAAACCACCTGATGCTGACCGGAACAAAGGAAGGTTGTGCGGAAGGGGCATGTGGCGCTTGCACGGTCCTGCTGGATGGCGCGCCTATTCGTTCCTGCCTCACCCTGGCTTTGTCCGTGGCCGGGCAGGAGGTGACCACTGTTGAGGGGTTAGCCGTGGCCGGGAAGCTTGATCCAATCCAGCAGGCTTTTGTGGACAACAGCGCGGTGCAGTGCGGCTTTTGCACCCCAGGGATGATTATGTCGGTTAAAGGATTACGAAAAAAGCATCCCCACCCCACGGAAGAAGAGATCCGAGAGGCCATTTCCGGTAACATCTGCCGCTGCACGGGTTATGTCAAGATCATCGACGCGGTCAAATCCGCCACTGAAATCCAACCCAGATTGTCCGATACTTTTGAGTCCGGTTAGAAACAGTAAAATGATGATCCGTCGACTGTTAAGTCAATCTTAAATCCTTGACCAGGCCCGGAATTGCTTATGCAATACGATGTATGCACCAAAGTGATGATGGAGAAATGCCGGGATGTCATCCTCCGCCACTGGGTTGGGATCCCCGTCTTGGAAAGCCGGCTGATCGACCCGTTGCCCCAGGAGACGGTGAGTCTGAAAAGAAGCGACTATTCGGTGCTGGTCACGGACGAACATGGGGTCAGGAAACTGGTCCTGCTGGAAATCCAGACCCGGTGGGATAAAAAGATCGGGTTAAGGATGCTGGACTACCGGTCCAGGTCCTTATTAGAATACGAACTTGAGGCTGTATCTTGTGTTTTATTACTGCGCCCCTCGCCGCAAGCCGTAGATGTTTACCAGGATAATCAGGTCACTTTCAGGTTTCAGGTGATTCGAGTTTACGACCTGGATGCCCAAGAGATTATCGATAAAGGTATCACCTGCCTGGCCCCGTTTGTGCCATTGATGCGGCATGGCCGGGAGCTGATAGACGAAGCCGATAAACTTATCTATGAAAGTTCAGCGCCCAAACCGGACAAAGCCGATATGCTCACGGCTATGGCCATTTTTTCAGGATTGATTTCACCCGGTTTACCTGGGTACCTGGTTTCAAAAAGGAGGGATATCATGATTGAATCCGCCGGCTATGAAGTAATTAAACGGGAAGGGATTCAGGAAGGGATTATCGAGGGGATGATGATGGCGCAACGGGAGGACATTATTGAAATCCTCCATAGCAAGTTTGGCCGCCTGCCCAGGGAAGTCGAGGAAAAAATTAGGACCTATACCGACCCGGCCCAATTGCGAATTCTATTGATTAATGCGGCGACGGCCACGTCTTTGTTGGAATTCCGCCGGAAATTTGAATAAACAACCTACCGTCTTGAAGCTGAAATATCTTCTCCAGGGCCCGGCGGGGACGATGACCAGGTGGTGACCGGACTACTATGGTGGGCTACGATAGAAACTTCGGCGTCAATATTTACAGGTGACAGCGTAGCCGCAATAGACGAATTTGTGAAAACCTTGCCGAGAGAAGAAGTAGAATTTGTGCCTGAGATGCCAAAAGATCTCAGGCATATTTCTTACGTGTCCGATGAAGAGCAGCCTGATAATGATGCGATACCGAAGAATCCGGATTGCCATATAGTGGCTCGCTCCGAGTTTATTACCATTCGATCACGTCTTAGCCGAGTTGACTTAACTTAACTCCTCAAATAAGGGATACCTACATGACAGATCAAGATATGGTTCAGAAGCTCCTCAACGGCGCTTCTTTAATAACATTCATGATCCCAGACTGTTCGATGCCTTCCAATTATCCGGAACATTGGGAATCATATGAATTACCAAATGTAATCATTAACGGATCACATTTCTGGGGGAAATCAAGAAATGAGCATTTATTTGTTGGTCATACAGAGTCTTCCACATCTGTCGGCCTAAACGCATTTTGTTATACCAATATCGGCGATATCTTCTGTTCATTACAGTACCCTGGTGAGGAAACATTTCAAAAAAATTCCACTGGGCTGGTCCTCATGAGCAAAAGGCGGTACAAGGAGCATGTGTGGAATTTTTCTAATGACTACACCCTACTATGGGATTCAGACAGAAAAGATCCACCAGAAAATCTCATGGAGGCAATCCAAGCGGGGCTGATGTTTAAAATAGCCATGCTTGATTCTGAAGGCATCTGGAACATACATCCCGTATATCTCCCATCTTATTTTCCCAAATCAAACCAATGGGTACTAGATACCGCCTTTGATCTCTACCCCATGTTTTTTAGATATCCTGAAGAAACAAGAACGATCATTAATGATAACCCCGCGTTCTATTCAACCAAACCTAACGACAATGCATCGGGTACGTTAGCTTCAACGGCAATGATCTTCTATGCATTTTATCGCTTTTATCCAAACGGCAAATACTCCAGTTTCTATGATTCTTTAAGGGGGACCACGCAAGAATATAGAAGACTAATGGTGTTTTGTGAGGTGATCAAATAATCAAAAACTATATCAAATTAATTCGTTTGGGTGGAT
This sequence comes from Deltaproteobacteria bacterium, assembly GCA_015233285.1. The sequence goes on from JADFYA010000133.1 coordinate 4,597, forward strand.
GTTCAAAGCCTGGATCGGATTACACCGACTCGCACCTCAATATCATTAAGTTAAGGGTCACTAATTATTGCCCGGAACGACATAAGAACATCAAGATTTCTCGCTTCGCTCGAAATGACAAAAGCGCCGTACATTCATGAGGGTACTGCTGCGTGCGTCCCCCTTGTCATTTCGAGCGGATCCTGTCATTTCGAGCGGAGCGAGAAATCTTTTCAGGTAGTTACCTTACGTCTTCTCGAAATGAGACGATTATGACCGTTCAGAATATAAACAACTTTTCTCCTTCTCTATAAAATAAGGAACAACAGAATGAACGATAGCGAAATCGTCAAGAAATTGCTTGATGGCTCATCCTTGAGACTTTGCATCAATTCCAGCGAATCGCCTTCACAGGGTTCTCCTGAATGCTATAAGTCATATGACCTACCCCATATATTAATCAATGGAACCCGTTTTTGGGGAAAAACCAGAAACGCAGATTTTTCGGCTGATCCAAGATCTGCGGCGGGCACTGGGCCTGAGCCCCGCATAACTTCCTATTGTTATGCAAATAAAGCAGACATTTATTGCCGCTTTGAATTCGCGTCTATTGGGACCTTTTTGTTTAGAGATAAGTTTCAAGCAACATTTATGAAGATAGGCGGAGACAATAAACATCTTTGGCGAGTGATGGACGATTACCAGTTGCTATGGGACTCGGAGCGAAATGATTCAGCCGAGTTAATCATCGAAGCGATCCAACATGCCTCAAGGATAAAAATCGTTATGCGCGACCCAAAAGGCTTCTGGAGCGTCCATCCGGTGGATCTTCCAATGTACTTTCCCAGCCTCAATAAGTTTGAACTAAAAACATGCTACGATTGTTATCCCATATTCATGCAATCTTACAATGAGACCAAAAAGTTGATTAAACAAACTGCAGAATATTGGGCTTCCGGATCCCGAAATAAGACAGAACCTGCCGGGATCATGGCTACCGTCGAGGGTTTCCATTCATTCTATCAAATATTTTCAGATGGAAAGTTCAGTGCTCTTTCCGATTCAATTCAAAATAAAATGCAAAATTACAAAAGGTTAAAGGTATTCGTCAAGAAAGCAGTATCCTAAACCACAAAAAGAGGGCCCGTAGGCCCCCCTTTAATGTGGTTAGGTAAAGGTTAGGGTTAACGCAACAGGGTTAAGAGACTTTGCGGCAACTGGTTAGCCTGAGCCAACATAGCCGTTCCCGCCTGATTCATGATCTGATATTTGGTCATGGCCGCCACGCCCTGCGCCATATCCAGGTCTGTGATGCTAGACTCGGCAGCCGTCATATTTTGGCTCATAACGGACAGATTGTTAACGGTGTAATCCAACCGGTTCATCACTGCGCCCAATTTGGACCGTTGGGAAGAGACCATGTTAATGGCATGATCAATCTTGGAGATCGACCGTTGAGCCAGGGTCGGGTCCACCATCAGAACGTTGTCTAAGCCCAAAGAAGCGGTGTCAACCTCACCGATAGAGGTGCTGATATTTTGCCCGGCGTTGGCTCCCACCGCCAGGTTGACGTGTTTATCAACCACGTGGAGAACCATCGAGTGAGCCTGACCGTCGGAAGCGAAGTCAAAACTTCCGGTATTGGCGTTCCAGGTGGTATTCACACCGACCGTCGGGGAAAACTTAATATCAACGCCCGGAATCAGGTTATCCGCCTCAGGTGAAGCCACTTTGCGGTCAAACAGGTTTTGTCCGGTATGCGCATCCGTGACTTGAACGAGCCAGGGGTCAATCCCTTGAGTATCGGAAGCACATTGAATCCGAGCGAAACTGAAGGCCGTCTGGAGGTCTTCATCCGCCCCGAAGAAGAGTTGCCCGGAAGCTCCGGCCCAGGGTGACCTGACGACCAGAGTCCCGTCCACGGCCGCATCCCCCGATCCTTGCCGGTAGGTGCCTTCCGAGGTGTTGGTGATAAAGTCGGCTACGTGATTATACACCGTGCCCGCAGCCGTGCCGTTGACGGTGAGACCCAACCCACCGGAGGACACCTTGGTGGTGATGGCTGAAGCGATCATGTTCTGTAACTGATTCAGCGTGGTCGCCTTGTCAAAGTAGATCGTGGCTTTTTGACCGTTGGCGTAGATATTCAAGTTCCTGGACTGATCCAACAAGCCGTTGAATTGGGCGATTTGACCCAACGTGTTGGATCCCTTGGCGATGGAAACCTGGTCGCCGATTTTGGTCACGTCGAGAAGGAGGCTCCCCGCGTTTCCCACCGTGGCGGCAGTACTTCTGGTGAAATGCAGCTGCACCCCCGAGGCGGCCATGGTCGCATCTGCAGTTATGGATGTGGCGAGCGCAACGTTCCCGGCCGCTGACCAATCCGAATAATTGACAGTGGTCTCAGCGCTACCAGTCCGACGGTTGTAAATCTGGGTCGCCAGTTCAGTCTTAGCCGCATCCTTATAGATGGCTAGCGAAACTCCGTTGTCATTTCCCTGGGCCAGGGTCGTTAAATCCCATCCTACCGCGCTGAGAACGCTGGCCAACCCGGCCCCGTCGTACAACTGGACCTGAGAAGTACCCCCGATTTTCTGGCTAATCAAATTGAAAGCACCGTTGGCAACAGTACCACCACCCGAATTGCCAGAATACGCTACGTTCACCAGGTTGCTTGTCGACCCGCCGCCGGCTAGCACGGCCGTGTTCATTGCCGATTGCAGCGCCGCGGCCAACTTTTGCCTACCAGTAGCTGACGCGGAATAGACGGCATCTTTCAAGGTAGCAGTGTAAACAGAGGAATGGTTGACCGAAAAGACAATCTTGTCGTTCCCCGAACCAGTGTGCGTGCCGGCTGTAATACCTAAAGAGGATACACTATAACCATTCGCTGTGTGTACGAGGTTACTGATGACGAATGAACTAGGTTTGACGCTGCCGTCAGCCGAGGTCACCACAAATGACAGTTGATGATTGATGTCCACCTGCGCCCGAACTCCAAGTTGGGCACTCATTAACTTGTTGTTAATTGTTGACAACACATCGGCTTCATTAATGGCGATAACTGGGTTCCCTCCTGCACCTATTGCCTGATTTGTCCCGTTTGCTTTGAATGAAACGGTCGCACTATGGCCGTTGGCGTTGATATTAAACGAAGTAAAACCTCCGTTTGCGGCAACGGTGCCGGTTCCCGTAAAGAAAAACAGGTAGGAATTTTCAGTGTTCTGTCCCGCCGTAACCGAGGTATTGGCCGCAAGAGTCGTATTGGCCAAATTTAAGGCCCCAGTGTCTCCGGTCACCGAAATAGCTACTCCAGCTGTTGAACTGATGGTCATGAAGTAGCCACCGGCAGGGTTCGGGGTGGTACCGGCAGTCCAGAGGACTTTAACACCGCCTCCTCCTGTCTCAATGGCGCACGTAATCTGCGTCATGTTATATGTACCCTTCCCGAAAGTTACCGCATTAGCGCCGAAATGAAGGGTAGTACTTTGATTAAAATTAACCGTTTCGGTAGAGCAGTTTTGGGCCACACCAGCCACCTGCTGTGTCGCACCCATTTGACGCTGTTCCGAACTCTTGGCGGCGAACGATGCATCTGTGCCCGCAATAGTAATAGCCCCGACCCCCACGGCGCTGCCGTTGAGTTCAGCAGCTTTACCCTGCTGGAATTGGTAATAATAGGCTGTATCCTGAGGCACCTTGGTCTGAGTTACCGTAATGTTGCCCGTAGTCAACATCGACCCACTGGTATTATTCAGTTGGACCCTTAAATCATTTGCAGTGGCCGTGTAAGGATTCTTCAACTCCATGACGTCACTCTTCCAAACCTCGTTGGTGCCTACGGCTGAGGCGGTGACGTTAATCCGGTAATTGCCTTCCCGCACCTGGCCGGTAAGAGTCGCCGAAAGCACAGAGCCGCTGTCGGTGGACCAGATACCTGATCCGTTTCCATTTAGGAGTTTTTTGGTGTTAAACTCCGTGCTGGAAGAGATTTGGTTGACTTCAGCCTTCAGTTGGTCCACTTCATCCTGGATGGACGACCGGTCCGACGAAGTCAAAGTACCATTGGAAGCCTGAACGGCCA
>JADFYA010000134.1 GCA_015233285.1 Deltaproteobacteria bacterium
CATCAGCCCCGGTTCGGCAAATCCAGCACAGACGTTATTCCCAAATCCACCGCCTGGTCTGAGATGCACTTTTTTCAGCCTCAGGCAGAAGCAAAATATGAAATACATGTTATGATTTGGCGTTAACAGTCGATAACAAATCCGATGGTAACGAATATCTCCAAGTTTTAGGCCAATTATAGACAAAGATACCCAAAGGGCTTCTCGCCTTAATTTTTCTACGTTACCAATTAGATGAGCGGGAGTATAAAAAAGGGATTAAAGTATCAGACGATGAGTTCAAGAACATATTTCTTGTGTCAAACGAGTTTCACGGCGAATGGAACTATCAGATCAGACCACAATCTGGTGTTTAATAAGGAAGTTATTTTAAATTAATCCCTAACCTGAAGATGTTTGTCTATTGCTTCAGACATCCCCAGTACATGGGCCAAGTCTAAATACACCGGCAACCCGGCCAGAGAGGTCATACCGGTATCGCTCCTCTCTCCCTCGTATCTGAAAGGCAGAACTCCCTGCGACATTTCTTTCACCTCGTTGATGATGGATTTAGGGGTAACCACATTTTTTTCATGGCCGATTACAAATAGGCCCAGAAAGGGCGACCTGGGTCACCCATCCGGTAGGTCTCAACAAATCGCCCTGCCGTGACGGCCGTGTTGCAAAATTTAGGCCGGCTCATCTGTTCAATCGGCCAAGGTCTTCGTCGTTCTGGCGATGACTTGATATAATTCCTGGATGTTGATCGGCTTGGACAGGTAATCGTCCATCCCGGCGTCTATGCACCGCTGTTTATCGCCCGTCATGGCGTAGGCGGTCATGGCCACGATGGGGATGTGTCGGCCGGTCTGCCGTTCGTGAGCCCGGATGGCGGCCGTGGCTTTCAAACCATCCATCACCGGCATCTGGATGTCCATCAAGATAATATCAAAAGGCTCCTTCTCCCAGGCGGCTAAAGCCTTTTGCCCGTCACCGGCGATAACCACCGTGTGCCCTTGCCTTTCCAACAGGACCAGGGCCAGCTTTTGGTTAACCAGATTATCCTCGGCCAGGAGTATCCGCAAGGCGCCCACGGGCTTGTCATCTGCGGCGGGCCGGATATCCTTAGCCGATGTGGGCGACGCCTCTGCTTCCGGAAGGTGATTCCGCTTGAACAGCGAGGTGAATTCAAAGGTACTGCCCTGATTGGGTTCACTGCTTACCCCAATATCACCACCCATCATTTGAACCAACCGCTTGGAAATAGCCAGTCCCAGCCCCGTCCCGCCATACTTTTTGGTGGTCGAGGCATCAGCCTGAGCAAAGGGCTCAAATATGGCCTGCTGCTTGTCCAAGGGGATGCCGCAGCCGGTATCCGTAATAGCGAAACGAAGAACCACCTCCTCATCCGTCCAGCTCTCAATCCCCACCTGTAACAGGACCTCGCCTTCAGCGGTGAATTTTATGGCATTGCCGACCAGATTGTAGATTATCTGCCCTAGCCGGGAGACGTCTCCGACCAAGGTATCATCTATCTCGGGTTTGAAATGATAGATCAACTCTATCCCTTTTTCCTCCGCCCTGGACGAGAGGATACCCATGATATTGGCCAGGCTGGGGCGCAACTGGAAAACGCCGGGGACGAGTTCAAACTTTCCGGCTTCTATTTTGGATAGGTCTAAGATATCATTTATAATTATAAGCAAGTGACCGGATGACTTTTCTACGGCTTCTAAATATTCCCTCTGTTGAGGGTTAAGATCGGTTTCCAGGGCGAGCCGGAGCATCCCTATGATGGCGTTCATCGGTGTCCGGATTTCGTGGCTCATGTTGGCCAAGAACTCACTCTTGGCCCGGTTGGCTGATTCAGCTTCTATTTTGGCTTTGACCAGGGCATGTTCGGCCAGTTTGCGGTCGGTAATATCCGTCACAAAGGCGTAATAGTAGATCGGCTGACCGCCCTCGTCTCTGACCAGGTGGACCAGAAGCTCGACCGGAACGCGGGAGCCGTCTTTGCGGATATACTCCTTTTCATACCGCACCGGCTGACCCGTCCGGTGCAGTTCCTCCAGCTTTACCAGTTCTCCCGGTAGCCATTCCGGCGGGGTCAGGTCACGACCCCAGTCTATGGTCGCCAGTTCCTCTCTGCTATAGCCGATGAGCCGGCGAAAAGCGGTATTGAACGCATCGAGCTTCCCGTCGGGATAACCGATAGCAAAAGGCTGGCCGGAAGTCTCCAGCAGGTCGGCCAGGAAGGTATCGTGCCGCTGAATCTCAAGCAACGCGTCTTCAGTCCGTTTCAGCTCGGTAATGTCTTGGGCGGTGCCGAGAATTTGATGTGGGCGGCCATCTTTAGTGCGTGAAAAGAGCAATTCACGGCTATGAAGTAGAACCCATCGGCCGTCGGCATGTTTTATCCGATAGTCGTGTTCCGACACCTCACCATCGTTGGCTTTGTCGAACCCGGCCAAATGCTCAGCCGAAGCCGCGAAATCATCGGGGTGAAGGATTTGCCGTAATGACTTAGAGGCCAGGCCTTGAATTTCGGCCGGCTCGTATCCAAGAATCGGCTTAGCCATTTGATTCACAAAAACATTCCGCCGCTCTTGTAAATCAAAAATGTAGACCAGGTTGGGCGAGGTGTCAATGACCCGCTGGTTGAAGGTCAAGGCTTCCTTGACCGCCTGGTCGGCTTTCCGGCGCTCCGCTTCTACCTTGGAGACATAGAGAGCTATTTCTAAAGTAACCTCTATTTGCCGGTTTTCGTAAGGCTTAAGCAGGTATCCGGCAGGATAGGTGAGTTTGGCTCGCTGTAATAATTTTTCATCCACCCAACCAGTGGTGAAAACAATGGGAATCTCAAGGTGCGCCTGGATCTGCGCCGCCGCGTCAATACCGTCCATCTGACCGGCTAACAAGATATCCATGAGAATTAGATCGGGTCTTTCCGTCTCCGCCTTCCTGACTGCTTCCTCGCCAGAGTCAACGACGCAGCATACTAGATAGCCCAGCCTCTCGACGATGATCTTGAGACTGGAAGAAAAGAGGAAATCGTCCTCAACTATCATTATCTTGGGCCTGAAGGCTTTCAGGATCACGGTCTTATCACTGGTCATCCGGGGTACCTCATGTGAGATAGGAGGCTCTTGATCTTAAATGGGGCAAGGAAGCAGCTCCGCCGCGGCGTTAAGAAAAATTAGTCAGGAGCTTTGATTACGAGCATAGAGTTTCAAAGCCTCCAGGAGGATACGTCAGGGAAGGTTTTTTAGACAAGGAGACTGGGAACAGGTCACCGACGGCGGACAGGGATAGGTCATGCCCGGATCATTCACGATAATAATAACCCTCGCCGGCCGGCCGGGCTTAAGGGAATTACTGGTTGATCGGTCCGACTTCAAGTTCTTCGGCCAGTTTCCCTTGCTGCAATTTGAAAATGAGCCCCTCTATTTTGTCCTGGGATATTTTTGTCTTATGGTTAAATTTGATTCTAAGGTCCTTAGCCCGTTCCCGGCTCACCACACTGACCACGGTAGCCGGAATAACAAATGATTGATCCTGTATAATTAAGGACGCCGTGACATCATCATCCTTTTTCAAATCTGTAAATTTAGCTTCAAAGCGGGCCCCGCCTCCTGAGATATCTATAACCTTCATCGGTAGTTCATTAACGGACAGTCGAACTCTCTGGCGGTAGAAAGGATAGTCGTCCACGGGCAGCCGGTAGGAACTCCGCCGTTCGATCGGCATAATGGGGCCGGCCGGGGTGGCCAGACAGATCCCGTTGTTGACGGAATCGATGACCAGATCTAGTTTACTCGGCTGTTTAATCCCATCTGAATCGACATTAAAGAAAAAAATAGTAATTTCTGAGCCACGAACTACCGGGGCGGAGGTCTTGAGTCTGACCCGGCCGGCCGCGTCGAATCCTTCAATGAACACGTTGGCCTGGTCTTTAGACAGGGCCATCCCACGGACCCTCATCAGGACACTGGTCAACACTCGAGACAAAACAGCAACAATGCCTTTCTTGTCTAAGTCGGCGTTGGAAGGCTTTTTTCCTTTGGGTGAGCCGAACAAGGCCATATTTTATAACCGGTGTTAGTCCCGAGGGGGTTTGATTTCTTTATCTTGGGTGGCCACGCCGCGTGACCCGGTACCGTACTTACCTTTTACCATCTTAAGATAGGATTTTTTCTTTGCAACCTTTTTCTCTAATTTTTTTTAAAAAAAGCGTGAATCCGGCTTAAATTCAGCCCTCACCCAATCAACCATATCATATTAATTATGATATTTTATTTCAGCCGGGAAACCCAGTGATATAATAGTTTATTTTTACGAAGTAAACCGATGGGGAAACCGGGCCGCGGGCTGACACAATTAGATGAATTTGAAATATTTCCCCGCTGGGCCTGCTCCGAGCGCCCGGCAGAAGTATTTAAGGTTTGAACTGTCGCGGCATTAGAGAGGTGCCGGAAACACGTCTCTAACGCTTTGACCAGAATGCTCCAGGCCGGGAGAAACGCTCCTCCGGTTAGTCTTTTTTCAGCATGAAGGTTTGGGTGTTAAGGGAGATGGTCAGGTGTTCCGGATGACTCCGGTCATAGAGTTTAAGAGCCATCAGACGGATGCCGTCGGGAAGGGGTTCCAAGGCCAAGATGGCCTGGAACAGATCATCAAGATCGTGGCAGGGATAGGGGATGCCCCGTTCATTGATTGTCGTGATGTGACGATGGGTCCGGGCCGTCATCCAGGCCGAAACCTCCAACCGTTTCAGGACATCTTGAAGTTCTTCCAAGGTGGCTCGGGTCACCCGGCCGAAGTCCAATCCATCGAGGACGACCAGGGACGGATGGAACCCGATTTGCTCCTTCAGATTGCGAATGCTCTGCTCCATCCTGGCCGGGCTAAAGGCGTCCAGGTGATAGGTCAAGATAGACCGATGGGTCTCCACCTGGGACTGCAGATAGGCCGCCTCTCCTTCCGAAAGAGACTGGGCCGTGACGATATTCTTGACTAGCTCCTGGTACCAGATCTTGACGGTCTCCGGGGTCTCACGGATAGACACGTGAACGACCTCCTGACCTTGAAAGAGATGTTCCAGTGCGACGTGGGTCAGGCAGGCGGTCTTACCCACCCCGGCTCGGGATAAGAGTACACCGAGTTCCCCCGCCTCCAGTCTTCTGCCCAGTGCGTGTTGAATCATTCCACTGAGATCAAGTTTTGCCGGTTGCTCTATACTCATCCAAGCTTCTCCTCATGGAAATGGTGTCTATAAAACCTAACCAGCCCGGTCAGGGCGGCCCCGGCCGCATTAAGATCGAGATAACGGGACGTCGTTGCACCTGGGTGCTCATTCTCAGGCTGTAGATTACTTTTTTTGAGACTTGTCACTGGCTTTATGCTCCTTAACGATTTCTTCGGCAATATTCTTTGGAACGGGATTATATCGGGCCAGTTCCATTGTGAATTCAGCCTTACCCTGGGTGCCGGACCGCAATATGGTGGAGTAGCCGAACATCTCGGCTAAGGGGACTTCCGATTCAATCGCCGAAAAGGCCCCGTCTTCAGAGATACTGATGATTTTACCCCGGCGCTGGTTGAGTGTGCCCAAAACCGTCCCCTGAAATTCAGAGGGGGACTCGACCACCACCCGCATCACCGGCTCCAACAACACCGGGGAAGCTTTAACGTAGGCCTCCCGAAAAGCGCCGATGGCCGCTTGTTGAAAGGCGTTATCTGATGAATCCACGGCATGGGAAGCCCCGTCGTTAATGGTCAACTGAACGCCATGGATGGGAAACCCGGCCATCGAGCCCTTCTTCAGACAAGCTTTAAAGCCTTTATCGCAAGAGGGAATGTATTCGGTGGGAATTGCGCCGCCGGTAATTTTATTGATGAACAGATAATCACCCTCGGAGTATGGTTCAATGAATCCCGCCACGCGGCCGTATTGACCGGCCCCACCCGTTTGCTTCTTGTGGGTGTAATTAAATTCAGCCCGGCGCTGAATGGTTTCCCGGTAGGCCACCTTGGGCATCCCGGTTTCCACTTCGGCGTTGTATTCCCGGCGCATCCGCTCCACATAAACATCGAGGTGCAACTCACCCATGCCGCAAACAATCGTCTCCCCGGTTTCATCATCCAGGTATGTTTTAAAGGTTGGGTCTTCTTTGGTAAACCTGGACAAAGCCTTACTGACGTTCATCTCGGCGTTCTTATCTTTGGGCTTTAAGGCCAGGGAGATGACCGGAGCTGGGACGAACATCGAACTCATGGTATAGCGGATCTGGCCGTCGGTAAAGGTATCCCCGGATTCACAGTCAATCCCGAAAAGGGCGACGATATCACCGGCTGCAGCATAATCAACGTCTTCCATCTCATCCGAATGCATCCTGACCAGACGCCCGACTTTGACCTTCTTACCCGTCCGCATGTTGACGATGGTATCGCCCTTCTGAATTTTCCCCTGATAAATGCGGACGTAAGTCAATTGCCCATACCGGCTGACTTCCAGCTTAAAGGTCAGCATGACCAGATGCAAATCCGGCGAGGACTGGAGATCGACCCCTTCTTCATCCTGATCAAGATCCAGGGCCTGAGTTGTCACTTCATAGGGGTTGGGCAGGTAGCGGGTAACCGCATCCAGCAGGATTTGGATACCTTTGTTTTTGTAGGCCGAGCCCATAAGTACGGGGGTCAGACGCATGGACAAGGTGCCCCGGCGGATAGCCTCGTAGATCAGTTCCGGCGTGACCTGATCATCTAAGATGGCTTCGGTGAGTTCGTCGGAAAAAAGAGACACGGCATCCAGCATTTCTTCCCGCCGCAGTTTCGCCTCTTCTAAGTATTGATCTGGAATATCCGATTCGACGATTTTATCCCCGTGTTCCCCTTCAAAGGTCACGGCCATCATGGTGATCAGGTCGACCACACCTTGATGGTCGGCTTCCACGCCCAATGGTATCTGCAGTAGTACAGCGTTATGATTAAGTTTTTCTCGAAGTTGCCGCACTACCCGATAGGGATCCGCCCCGGACCGGTCACATTTGTTAATGAAGGCCAGCCGCGGCACCTGGTACCGGGTCATCTGCCGGTCAACCGTGACAGATTGGGATTGCACCCCGCCAACACCGCAAAGCACCAGGATTGCGCCGTCCAACACACACAAGGCCCGTTCTACTTCAATGGTGAAGTCCACGTGGCCGGGGGTATCGATGATATTAATGGCGTAGCCCTTCCAACTGCAGTAAGTCGCCGCAGACTGGATAGTAATGCCCCGTTCCTTTTCCAGTTCCATAGAATCCATTTTAGCGCCGACTCCATCCTTCCCCTTTACTTCGTGGATGGCATGGATGCGCTGGGTATAATAGAGGATTCTTTCGGTCAGTGTCGTCTTTCCGGAATCGATGTGGGCACTGATGCCGATATTTCTAAGTCTTGTCATATCTTTCAACATGGTTTACCTTCTGAACTCCTTTCCTCAATCAAAACAATCGGTAGCAGTCGGGATACTTTGCAATCAAAATCTCATATCTTATGATCATATCGATTCTTTTTGATTTTTCCCTGCAAACGATCAAGCCGTTTCACCTGATCATGGTTTTTGGTTAACAAACAATTGCAGCCGGCTTACTTTTTTATTCCGGCTACATCCATCACATCTACATACGATTAAACAACTTTTTTAAATTTTTCATGGACCGCGCCACAAACGGGGCATTTTTCCGGGGCCTCGGCCTCATTGACATAGCCGCACACCTGACAAACGTAGTAGTCGGTTTCGCGCTCTTCCATCATGTCGTTTAAGGCCCGTTTATACAGTTCCGCGTGGCGGCTTTCCACATCCCGCGACTGGGAGAATGCAGTCAAGGCCGGTTTGGCGTCCTCATCGGAGGCGTCTTTGATCAACTTGGGGTATTCATCCACATTAGCCCTAATCTCATTTTGAAACGCCGTTTCCAGGTTTTCCTCGGTCGTCCCGATTTTGCCGCGCATCAGCATCAAATATTTGCGGGCATGGACGGATTCGGCATCCGATACGGCCCGGAATAATCGGGCAATCTGGATATAGCCCTCATTATCGGCCTTCAGGGCGAAGGCTTTATTTCGCTCGGCCGCCTTGGATTCGGCAGCAAAGGCATAAGCTAAATTCTTTTCTGTTTTTTCAGCCATGTATGTCTCCTCAGAACGGGTTGCGGCTCAGCTCCCTTTCGCTCCTCTTACGTGGCAGGCCAGAGAATGGCCGGGGGCGACCTCTTTAAACACCGGCGGGATGGTCCGGCAGATGTTCTCAGCCAGGGGGCATCGGGTGTGAAACCGGCATCCCGGCGGAATATTGATCGGGCTGGGCAGGTCATCTTTCAACAACGCCGCGACTTTATGTCGATCCGGGTCAGGCGCCGGGACGGCCGCCAGTAAGGCCTCGGTGTATGGGTGACATTGTGTGGGATCGGCCATTATGTGCCGGCGCTCGGTCATCTCCACGATCAGGCCCAGATACATCACCGCCACCCGGTTACTCAGGTACAGCACCACAGCCAGGGCATGGCTGATAAATAGATACGTCAGGGAATGCTTTTCCTGCAAATCCAGGAGCAGATTGATCACCTGAGCCTGAATGGACACGTCGAGGGCAGATACGGGTTCATCGGCTACG
>JADFYA010000135.1 GCA_015233285.1 Deltaproteobacteria bacterium
AAACGGCTGACGACCGCGTTCGTTCCGTCCAGTTCGGCGACCGGCCTTAGGGAGTCCTGGTAGAGGAAGCCCTGGATGAGAGTCCCGTTCACCTTCTTGCCGATCCGCCGGTTCATCCCATCGGTAACGTAATCGAGCGTGGTTCCACCCGGCAAGACCGCATGAACGAGATTTCCTGGAGCGTCGTACTGGTAGGTCGTGGTCCCGCCCCCGGTGGTTTTAGTGAGGAGTTCTCCGTTGGCGGTGTAGGTGTAGGTAGTTCCCCCGTACTGGACCAGGCGGTCCTGGGCGTCGTATGTCCCGGTCGTCGTCGAGCCCAAGGAATTTGTGAACCCGGTCCGGTTTCCATTGGCGTCGTAGGCGTAATTAGAAATGACTCCGCCGTTTTTCTTGACCTGGCTGAGGCGCCCGGCCTGGTCGTAGGAGTAGTCGAATACATTTGTCGCGCTGCCGACCGTCTCCGTCCTTTTCGTGATGCGGCCGAGGAGGTCCCTCGCATACTGGACCGAGAAAAGGGCGCTCCCGTTGTAGGAAGCCGTGTAGACCGCCGCTTTGCCGAAGCTGTCGTAGGTCCAGGAGTCGGTCAGGGACCCGATGGCGGCGGAGGTGAAGACCCCGTTTTGGCTGCTTCGGGTGAGACTGAAATCTCCCGCCTTCGTGAGCAGGCTGTCCGCATCAAATTGGCGGGAAATGGAGTTGGAGCCGTTTACGCTGATCGCGCTCACGCGGAAGTCGTTGTCATAAGAGTATCCCACCCGGCCCGAGACGGCCCCGGTCCAGATCTGGCTCGTCAGCAGAGACCCGTCGTAGGCGAGAGCCAGGCCCGTCCCGCCGGACGTCGTCACCTGGTTCAGGTTTCCGGCCGCATCGCCACCGCAAGGCCCCCGAAAGCCCCGGGCGGGGGGTAATTTCCTCTTATGCTGCGCACACCAGCAACGAGTTGCGGGTGCCCCGCCCGCAAAAAAATGTGGACAAGAAAAGCTGTGCCCTACCTGGCTGTTTTTTCCGTTTTGTGAGCAGATTCCTTCGACACTCTAAAAGTACCCCTTACCAAGTATCCAGTCTTTCCATCGTTCATTCTTACTTTGTACACTTTATAATCTTTACCATAACTAACATCCAAGACTTTTCCTTCATCACCACTTTTTAGAATAGAAATAATCTCATTCGGTTGAGGATTAGTACTTGGGTAATTGAGTGGATATGGATTCTGTAATAAGTTGGTTGTTCCCTCAATATAAACAACGTAGTTATTAGTACATCCTACAATTAGAAGAACTAATGCGGATGTTAATAACTTACTTAGTGCATGCGATATGTTTCTAAGTAGTTCCATCATTGACCCCAAAGCCTCCAAAAGCACTAATTATTATTCTTGGCAGGGTAGAAATTGTATTTAGTCACACATCCAGAATTCATAAGGTCAGCAAGGAACGATATGGGGAAGACGCTCGTTCCAATATCTACGCCTGCATCTCGTAATCCGTTCTGAACAGGATTAGCACAATTATTACCTATGCGTCTATAATCACCTGGATTTTCCACTGCATTCTTCAGTATAGCTTCTTGTTCTGGAGTAAGATCTAAGACAGCGCCAACGCCACTTCTAAAATTATTCAAATTCATATAGTCATCTATTGGCCTTACATCCAAACCATGAGGGCCAAATGAATAAGAGGTTCCATCTATATCGACAGATACGTGTCCAAATGCAGATTTGCCGGAACCAACCGGAGCCCAAACCATGACTTCAGTGTATAGCCCCAAAGAATCAACAAAATTAACCGGATCGTTCAGAACATATCCATACAGGTCGGTATCGCCACCCTTGAATAGGATGGGATCTTTTGCAGTCCACCTCCCCGTGGAGGCGTCGTAGTCCCTGGCCCCGAAGCGGGTGAGGCCGGAGTCGCGATCATAGATCCCCCCGGCGAAACCGAACGGCTGGAAGCCGGGGTTGGTGTCCCGGATGACGTTGCCGAATTCATCATAGTCCATCTCCTGAACCACGGCGCCCGTGGATGCGTTCACCACCAACCGGGGACTTCCAAGTCGGTCGGCTATAATGCGGTATTCGGTCCCCCCTTTAATCATGTAGGTCGAAGTACTGCCGACCGCGTAGACGAAACGGCTGACGACCGCGTTCGTTCCGTCCAGTTCGGCGACCGGCCTTAGGGAGTCCTGGTAGAGGAAGCCCTGGATGAGAGTCCCGTTCACCTTCTTGCCGATCCGCCGGTTCATCCCATCGGTAATGTAGTCGAGCGTGGTTCCACCCGGCAAGCCCACATGAACGAGATTTCCCGGCGCGTCGTACTGGTAGGTTGTGGTCCCGCCTCCGACGGTTTTCGTGAGGAGTTCTCCGTTTGCGGTGTAGGTGTAGGTAGTTCCCCCGTACAGGGTCAGGCGGTCCTGGGCGTCGTATGTCCCGGTCGTCGTCGAGCCCAAGGAATTGGTGAACCCGGTCCGGTTTCCATTGGCGTCGTACGCGTAACTCGAAATGACTCCGCCGTTTTTCTTGACCTGGCTGAGGCGCCCGGCCGGGTCGTAGTAGTAGTCGAATACATTTGTCGCGCTGCCGACCGTCTCCGTCTTTTTCGTGATGCGGCCGAGAAGGTCCTTCACGTACTGGGCCGAGAAAAGGGCGCTCCCATTGTAGGAAGCCGTGTAGCCCGCGGTTGCGCCGAAGCTGTCGTAGGTCCATGTGTCGGTCATGGACCCGATGGCCGCGGAGTAGAGGAGCCCGTTTTGGCTGCTTCGGGTGAGACTGAAATCTCCCGCCTTCGTGAGAAGGCTGTCCGCATCAAATTGGCGGGAAATGGAGTTGGAGCCGTTGACGCTGATCGCGCTCACGCGGAAGTCGTTGTCATAAGAGTATCCCACCCGGCCCGAGACGGCCCCGGTCCAGGTCCGGCCCGTCAGCAGAGACCCGTCGTAGGTGAGAGAGAGGCCCGTCCCGCCCGACGTCGTCACCTGGCTCAGTTTTCCGCTAGCCGCATCGTAGCCGTAAGCGATGTTGCCCGTCGGGAAGGTGAGCGTCGAGAGCCGGCCGGCCGAATCATAGCCGTAGTTGAGGGTGGCTCCATCGGGGCGCGTGATCTTGGTGAGCTGCCCGTCTAGGTTGTAGTTATATTGCGTCCCGGCACCGGGGGAGGCGACCGGAGGAGGCGCGTAAGAGGAATCCTGGTCCACGGACGTATAGGTGAATACGTGCGGCGGCCGGCCCGGAGGCGTGATCGATGTCAGGTTGCCGTTTTTGTCATATTGCCAGGCTATGACGCTTCCATCCGGGAGGGTTTTGGATGTGACCCGGCCCGCCGCGTCGTATTGGAACCCCAGGGTCCCGCCCAGGGGATCGGTCACGGTCGCCAGATCGCCCGTCCCGTTGTAGGCCAGGCTCACGGTGCGTGCGTCCAACCCCGTTCCCGCGGTTAGGGTCGCCGGCCGGCCTTTCGAATCGTAGGCGTACGAGTAGGGGGCCAGGCCCGATATCTGGCTGGATGTCATCCTCCCCAGAGAATCGATCGTGGAGGTCCGTTGTCTTCCGGCCGGAGACGTGGTGGTGAATGTGCCGGTTGAGGCGCTGAAGATCTTCCGGGAGTTCCTGCCATTTATGCTCACGGTGTCGGTTTGGGTTGTGAGGCTGAGGAGATTGTTGCCGTCGGCCAGCGTCACCGTTCGATTCATCCCGGTTGTAAGCGAGAGTCCGCCGGGAGTGGTGGTCGTAGCGCTCGTGGGCAGCGCCGCCAGCATGCCGAAACGGGGATCGGGGCCCTTCAGGAGATTCTCGACCGCGCCGTTCGGATAGGTCGTCTTCTCGCTTCCGTCCGTCCCAACGACCTTATCCACCTTGGTTCCATCCGGAGAGGTAACGAGCCGGTCCGTTCCTCCGGTTGAAAGCTGACTCATGGAATAGGTCGTCGTCCGATTGAGCCCGGTGGTAACGGCTACACAGAAACCGTTTGCCTTGTCCGTGCGGGAGAGCGTCTTGGAGCCTCCGGCCGGATTGGCGTCGTTTACGAGTCTTCCGTAAACGTCGTAGGTGAACTGGTGGGTGTTGCCATTCGGGTCGGTCATGGACAGCATGAGGCCGCCCGAGGTGTAGCTGAACCGATGCGCGTTTCCCGCCGGATCGGCGATGATTGAATCCCAGCCCCCAGTTTGTTCCACTCTCCATTTAATGAATATTACCGTCATCTTTAATCGCGATCACCTGGGAAACGGCGCCTTCTGCATAACCACCCGCATCAGTCCATAGATGTATATGAATCGTTCCATCCATAGGATTATCATTATTTTTCCATTTGATATCGCCATCTGCACGGAAGCGCTTATCAATTCTACTCGCAAACGAATGTCGCTTATACCCGGCCGGTATCACAAAAATGACATCTGAATCAATCTTCCCCCCGTTGAAACTATTTCTATTGTCAATTACTTCTTTTGCGCTATCTTTTCCATCAGCAGTTTGGCAAACAATCCGCTCTGACTGAAAGGTCACCTTGCTGGTTAACTTATCTTTTAGGCTGTTAAAGATATCTTTCCTACAATTAGTTCCCGATTTTATAGTCTCGGCTAACTCATTCTGCAGAACACCCTGATATTTTTCATTTTGATATTCTGATTTTATTTCTACATGCGCATCTGTCAGCATCTTTAACAAGCGATTCAGTTCAACTTTTCCTTCACCAGAAAGCACGTATTCTGTTTTTTCTCCGGTATCGGAAAATTTTCCACAAATCCGGTCAGCGAAATCTGCTATTGTCTTTAACATTTTCTCAGTTTCTTCTGTATCATTACGTCCTTTCTGCTCAGTTGCCTGAGCGCTATTGTTTGAAAGGAAGATAAGAACAAAAATAATGATCAATTTAGCCATGAATTTTAGATTAGCCATTTCAACTCATCCTTTCGTTTAGACAACTTGATAGGTGTACCTTTTTCCAGCCAAACCCCTAATTCGGGTAAGCCGTGTTATGTTGACTGAAGCTGATGACATAAGGTGCTAGCAGGCTTATATTCTTATATTATGCGCATTTTACCAGAATCTTTAACGCCACCCGGCATGAGGCTCTTCGGCATGGCATGCCTACCGCTCAACCCAGATCTCTGCTCGCCGGTCCTGACGAAGTAAATCTGGGTCGGCGCCCGGTAACTTACCGTCCAGATTCAATTTACCGCCGCTCTGTATCCTAGACACCACAACACCTCTCCTGCGCAGAAAATCTCTTACAGATCGGGCGCGCTCGAGGGCCTTATCCACACATGCCTGGTCGTCGCCGATAATGTCTGAGAAGCCGGTGACGGAAACCTGCGTGATACCCCATTCAGGGTGCTTTCTTATTGTGTCCAGTGCGTTCTTAATTAAACTCTTCGATTCAGAGTCGAGTTTGCCATCATTGAAATCAAAGTGTACGACAATCAGTGGGTCGTTATCAGGGTAAATCAAGTGGAATAATCCAGCATCATTCACGTCTTCTTGTCCTTGGTCATAATCCTGAGCCATCTGTACGAATTTTTTCGCATCTTTATTACGGTTACGCTGGTCCCTAGTCATCCCACCTGCGGAGCTAGGGGGAATGTACAGATACAGGGTTCGTTTCATGGAATACAGGTTTCTTTCCGCCTCATTAGACTCGTTTGATCCGGACAATTTTCCGTTGTTTACTGTTAGGGGTTTCGTCCCTTGGGTTTTCGGTAAAGGAAGATAAGATATGCCTGAAGGGTCGGCCGCAACGGCCTCGGCTATTTCCTGGTTGTGCTCTCTAATCTTCGCATCTGCCCTTATACCTGCTTCGTTCAAGACTCTCTTCCTAAAGAATTGGCGTGTTCCCGACCCTGTTTTACGTGAATAAACCCTAATAAGGCCGTTCTTTCCTTTTACTTCCTCCCACTTGGTGAAGCCTCCGGTAAATATGGAGCGAACGTCACTGATGGATAACGCATCCACCGAATTATTACGATTAACAACGATTCCCAAAGCGTCATAGCCGATGGGGAATTGCGCGTCCTGGCCATCCATCTCTGGAAAGCCGCTCTTTCTCAATAAACTTTTCATTGTCGTCGATATGGCATCCGAAGACATGGCGATGTCACATGCGCCGCCGGCCAGTGACCTAAACCCAAAAGAAGAGTTTTTCGCTTTTATTTCAATCGTCTTAGGGCTTCCATTGATGTGAGCTGTCACGAGTTTTGCGCCGTCCTCGGTCGTCTTAGTGGATTTATCATCTTCGACTTCCTCATCTCGGGCTCCTTTTTGTTTCAGAAAACGTTTGGCCAAAAGAATCGCCAGAGACTCGCCGATCGTATCCGAACCATGGATCCGCAAAAGGATCTCCGGGGGTACCCGTGTGGGCGCCGGCGTTGGCTCTTTTATTTCATAATTAGTGTCAATTATCGAGATAAACCTAGCCGCCTCATCTACAACCTCAGATTGTATCTCCTCCCTCAAAGTAAATCGCAAGAACCGCCTGACCAGATCCTCTCTTTCAGGTTTGCTCAAGGTGTACAGGTAAAGCGGCCGGCTCAGGTAGTATTCTTCTGACCGAATCTGATCCCGGCTACAGGGAAGAGCCTTATCCAATCCGCCGGTGTTACTAATATTTACCGCTTTGACCGTTTTGAAATCGATGTAACTCTCACTGACAAAGCCAATGGCATACGGGTCATCGGCAACCTTCTTCACTACCTCGATGTTCTCTTTTTTTTCCCCTGTACATTTATTTTGTTTGTCACGCTTTACCTTTTCTTCCCTTGAACATATAATTTGTGTTCCGCGCATCACCTTTTCGATGAAAAATTCCCTTGTGCCGGATGGTTCAGCTCGAGATAACACATTTATTTTACCTGTTTTTGTGTGGCCGGTATCGCGGTTAACCATACTCCAGTCCGTTGTCTCCCCGGAATAAATCCGGCGCAAAGTATCCACGGTGAGCTTTTTGATCGGATTGTCGGGATGTACGATTATGGCGACTCCGTCCATGGCGATGACATGCTCGGCGCCGTCCCCCGGCTTTGTCCCCCGTTCCGCCACCCACTGTCCATGCGCTCGGATGATCCTGTTCGCCTCCTCTTCCGTCACCTGGCGTGAGGCCATCCCGATATCGCAAGGATGTTTCGCAGCCAGCCCCCGCTCATCATTAAATGCATTACCGGAACCTGTGGCATAGATAGCTATGTGTCGCTTTCTGCCGTCCTCTGCTTCGCCCATGACATAGATTACCTTGTCCTTGTCACTAGGGTCGGACCATTCTTTAACGTTTTTGAACTTTTGTTTTTGATCGAGGAAGCGTATGGCAAGTTGAGGTATTAATTTCCCACCTAAAGTGTCCGACCCCACAAAAGTAAGAATGTTTTCCCCCAGATCAGGGGCCGAGCTACCGGGACCTGAAGTGGGCCGGGGAATTACAGTGGGACTATGAATTTCAGTGGGACTGGGAGTTGCGGAGGGTCGGGATGGCCGGGTGGCTGCGGCTGTCGGAGCCGGGGTAGGTATATTCCCCCTTAACACAATTTCTATAAGCTTGTCAGCGATGCCCTTTCTACAATCATTTCCTGATCTGATTATATCTGATAGACCCTCTTGTGAAACGCCATAGCGTTCTTTCATGCACTCTAATCCACATCCTAGCTGCGCGCCTACTAGACTCTTTACTAAGCCAACCAAGCTAACTTCACCCTCGCCTGCCTGGGCTTTGACGGGAAGGTAATATTCAGCGCCACCTTTCCTCCCGCCGCTTCGGCTGCGGCCGAGGATGGCGAGAGAAATCTCACGCTGGCCGTAGACCCCTCGGACGGAGGGATTTAGGCGGGTGTGAGAAACATGCTCTACCGGATGAATTCCCAGGGGTCGATCTTATTCAGCGTCAGCTTAACTCTTCCCATCCGGGGGATCTCCCTCGACGCGACACGGTTCCACATCTGGGTCGCAACCCAAGAATATCTTACATCCTTCGATGAGAGCGGCCAAAAGGTCCTCTCGGTCGATCTTTCGAAGGACTATCCCGTTCGGGACATTTCCTTCGATTCCACATCGGATGCGCTATGGGTTGCATCCAATAAGATGCTCCACCGCTATGCGGGCGGCACGGGAGCGCTTCAGTTCGAGACCTCCTTCGACGGGATCGGAATGGTCTCGGCCGATGGAAGCGGGGGAGTATGGGCGGCTGGAAAGTTTGTTGCAAAGTACCACTTAGAGTCAGGGTACAGAGTGCGGCGCAAGCCTCATGGGTGAAACAGGCTTAGTACTCGTATGGGTATTTTAATAGTAAATGGACAACCTCTCTGTTTGCCGAAACGAAAGGATAAGTTGAAATGGCTAACCCCCGACTTATAACTAAAGCAATTGTTATTTCTGTTTTTATTCTTCTTTTCAGCACTAGTGCTCCGTCGATTGGGCAGAACGTGGCCGGCGTTCCGGAACAAGCCGAAACAAATTCAGATATGAAAGAAAAGTTAAAAATAATAAGGGATTTTGCCGAATCTATTTGTGGGACACATTCTGATGTTAGCGAAAGGGCACGCTACATACTTTCTGGTGAGGGTGAAGTTAGCTTGGTTGGCTTAGTAAAGAGTCTAGTAGGCGCGCAGCTAGGATGTGGATTAGAGTGCATGAAAGAACGCTATGGCGTTTCACAA
>JADFYA010000136.1 GCA_015233285.1 Deltaproteobacteria bacterium
CCGTCTTATTATCATGACATACTCCAAGCCTCCAGCTTGGCTCTAAAGGTCTCCAGATTTTCAGCCTTAGCTGCCAGACGCAATAGTTGTTTCAATGTTTCCCTGGTTTCGATCTGATTGATCTTGTCGGAAATATTTTGGGGGACCAGGTCAAATCTGGCTGCTAACGTCTCGATAATATTATCCCGGATCTCTTCTATTTTACCTTTTTCTGCCCCAAGTTGGATAAGTTCTTGCCCGGCCACTGTATTGGCCAAATCAAGATGCAACATATCGACCACCTCCGTTCTGGAAACCCCACGAAATCTGTGTAGGAAAAATAATGCTAAAATATCAAGAAGTTCTATCGATATTTCATCAGAGCTGGATTTTCTGGTCAACTCACCCCATTGGTTGGCCTTTTTAGCCAGATATTCCTTTGGGATTCTTTTTGACGTGGGAAACGGCGCCAGAACAACCAGACGAGGATCAACGGCCAGGAGGTCCTCTTCCCGTAACTCTTCCAGGACAATCTCTTTAAGCGGCCACTGCATGGCATACCTTCCGGTGCTGTCGGTTATGGCCAATGGCCGGGCAGCCTTGAAATAGGCATATTCCGTGTAAAATATCACCGGCAGGATATTACCGGTATAGTTTTTTTGGGCGCAATACCGGGCAACTTCGGCCCCTAAACGGTAACGGATGAATGGATCATGATATCCCTGGAATTCGATGATCACAATATCGCCGTTTCCCTTTGACGGAACAGCCACAATATCAGGAGAGACATTCTTTGATTTCAACGTTTCAGCCTGGATATCATAACCACATTCGGTGGTTATCCCAGCCAGCTTCAAAATAGCTTCATTTGCGACCTGAAGAAGTCTGTAGAAAGCCTCGTCAGAACCTTTGTTGCCTGTATTTTCCATTTGTTTAATCCGTGGTTATCTCGAATTTGGCCATTTCTTGCCGACACCGATTATAATCAAATCATTATGCCCGATTCCGGCCCTGAAATCAAGGGCGGATACTCCCAACGCCATGGACCAACCGGATAACTTCGGCCAAAATCAATGATGGTGGCTCGCCTTTACTTTCAAAATCAGATTGATCGGGGTCAACTGGAATCCCAGTTCTTCTTTGAACCGGTTGACCAGGTAGCGGCGATAGGAGAAGTGGACCTCGTCGGGATGGTTGACGAATATCACAAAGGAGGGCGGGCAGACACTGACCTGGGTGCCGTAATAAAATTTAATCCGGCTGCGGCCTTGATAGGGAGGTAAGTGTGCAGCCACCGCTTTTTGCAGGCAATCATTGACCATATGGGTAGTTACCCGCCGGTTGAATTGGGCGAAGACGTCTTCGGCCGCGGTCAGGATGCGATAAACACTCTTCCCGGTTTTAGCCGAGACAGTCAAAACGGGCGCCAGGGGCAGGAATTTGAGCGCATACCTGATATCTTCCAGAATTCTTTTGGCCCGTCTCTCATCTCCGGCCAATAAATCCCATTTGTTCATCGCGATGACCAGACCACGGCCCCGGTCTTGGGCGTAACTCAGGACTTTGGTGTCTTGATCGGTGATTCCTTCGGCAGCGTCCAGCAGAAGCACGGCCACGTGGCACTGGTCGATGCCTTTTAAGGCCCTGATGATCGATATTTTTTCCAGTTTAGTGGTGACCCGGCCCTTACGCCGGATACCGGCCGTGTCAATGAGCAAATAGCTCTTGTCACCTCTGGTCAAAGAGATATCCACGGCATCTCTGGTCGTCCCCGGGATGTCCGAGACGATCACCCGGTCAAAGCCGAGCAATCGGTTGATCAACGAAGATTTTCCCACATTGGGCCGGCCCACTATGGCCAGGCGGAGAACGGACTCCGGCTCCTTGACCGCGGGGCTGGGAGTTATGGGGAAGGCTTGCTTGAGCGCTTCAAGGAAATCAGGAATGCCGTAGCCATGGGCGGCGGAAATCGGGAAAAGTTCGTCCACACCAAGGGAGTAGAAATCATCCAACTTGGACTCATGTCCCCAGCCGTCAACCTTATTTACCGCGTAGAACACCGGTTTGGTTGACGTCCGGAGCAGCTCGACCAGGGCCAGATCATCCGGGATCAATCCTTCCTGACCATTCATGATCAAGATGACGCCGTCAGCTTCTTCCAACGCCGACAAGGTCTGGCCTCGGGTAGCCGAGATCAGATCATCTCGGCCGATGGAATCAAACCCGGCCGTGTCGACTAGAGTCAGGCATCCTTCCGATAGATTGATATCGGCATAATTACGGTCCCGGGTCACCCCGGGGGTATCGTCGATGATGGCTTTGTTGGTCTTAGCCAGGCGGTTGAACAGGGTGGATTTGCCCACATTGGGGCGGCCGATTATGGCGATGACAACACTTCTTTCAGGCATGGCGAGGTCTTCCCGGAGTCATAAACAGCGCCGGATCCCGACGCTGCGCTTGAGGTTATTGATGAGAGAGACGCGTCCACATTCAGGTGAGTCTCAAACGTTATTAAGGCTATTATCACGTCCGCCGTGTTATGTTTTGTCTTGACAAACGACGGTTCACTGTAATCTGGATCCGCAACACGCCTCAATGGAGTTTCAGACGGGCTGATTAGAGATCAAATCATTGATGTTTTCAGGGGGACCGGCTGGGAATTCGATAACAACTTCGGTTCCCTGACCCTGATGCACCTTGATTGTCCCTCTCAGTTGGGCCGTCAGGCCTTTAATCATTTCCCATCCAAAACTAACCGGCTTCCGGGTATCCAGACCGATAGGCAGACCGACGCCGTCGTCTTTGACCGTCATCCTAACCAGATCATCGGCCGCCTTGGTTAAGGATAAGGTAATGCTTCCTCCCGGTTTGCCTTTGAACGCGTGTTTCAATGCGTTGACAATCACTTCGTTAAAGATCAAGGTGCATGGAATGGCCTGGTTCAAGTTTAACAGAACATCAGAGGGTTCCACCACGACGCGGATATGATTCTCCTTCGCCCCATAAGTGGTTAATAGATAACCAAGCAGTTGATCGAGATGCTGGCCCATGTTAATCCGGTCGAAACATTCACTTTGATACAGTTGGCTATGGATTAGGGCCATCGTGTGGATACGGGAATGAGCCTCGTTCAACAGGTTGATGACATCCTGATTTTGAGTTTTAGTTTTACTCATTTCGAGAAGGCCCGCAACAATCTGGAGGTTGTTCTTAACCCGGTGGTGAATTTCTCTAAGTAAAATTTCCTTTTCGGCCAGGGATCGTCTGATCAGTTCTTCCGCCTGCTCGCGCTTCTCAGCCTCTTTCTTGAGTTCCGTTACGTCGGAAAGGGTGGTCCTGAGCTGATGACCATGTCCTGTATCGTTTTCGGCCGTGATGCTGTCGGCACGGGCAAAGAAAACTCCCCCGTCTTTTCTTCGGAAGGCCAGCTCAGCCTGCTGCCTGGTCCCGGTGCCGAATGCCTGTTTGCGGTGGAGGTACCAGGCATCTTGAGCATCTTTAGTCAAGAACCGGGAAAACGCCCGGTTAATCAATTGACTGCGATCAAGGCCTAAGAGTCCGGCTCCAGCCAAATTCACTTCTTCAATCAGACCGTTCTCTCTGATGGTAAAGTAGCCGACCGGCGCCAAGTCATAAAGCTGTTGATACTTATCCCTGGATTTTTCCAGTTCCGACTGCGTCTCCCGGAGATGCTCATTCTGCATTTCCAGCTCAATTTGATGGACTTGGAGTTCGTGTATCATCCATTGCAGGTCATCGATCGTGATGCTCCGAAACACTTCCGGCTTCGCAGTCAGAAGTTCTTCAGCTTTGCGGCGGAGGGCATCATCTTGCTGGGCCGTATGGGATGGTTGGTCCATAAACTCCCTTTCAGAGTGAGGAATCTTATAATTCCCCTTTGGCTCGAAATGACACATCAGTAACGGTCGTAGAGATAGCCGGATAGCGTCTTCCGTGGTTTAACATCTATTTTTCAGGTGTTAACTTTGACTAATGGGATGAGGCAACCATTTATTCCGACCGCCGTTATTATTTTTTTCCGCCGGCAACGTTGCTTCAAACGGAGGAGTCCTTTTCTTGGTGGGCGCAGCCAAGCCTTTAGCAGAGCAAAAGACGGTGAAGTGGACGGTCATGTATCTAAATAGGTTTGTATAGGCTGAAAAGGTGGGGCAAAATGATCTACCTTAGAAGTACATATCATATCCCTTGGGTGTGATAACCACGACTATTTTTATATCATATTATAATAAGCCACTACTTAACAAGTGTCAAGAGTTAAAAAACATAGCTCCGGCCTGAAATACTTTCTCTGTCTTCAGCCGGCCGGATCAATGAGGGCAAAGTTTTGATTTCGGCCGACTACATTTGACACCGTGAATAAATTATGCAATACTTAAGAATCCTATCTGCCAGCCGCAGTTACGAACCATCCTTAAAAACATGGCGCTGCCGCTCATCCACCGGTTATCCCCTGTAAACTTACAATTCGCATCCTGAACCCCTCAACTCCTAATGGTGAAATCATGGAAACCAGATTACTCATAAACGGTCAGTGGCAGGAAGGCCAGGGGAAATCCCTTCCAGTGCATAATCCCTACGATTGGTCGATTATAGATGAGGTAAAAGAGGCCGAATCCGGGGAAATAGAGGACGCCATCGCCGGTGCCTTGATCGGGGCCAAACTCATGGCCGGACTGCCCGCGTACAAGCGCTCCGCCCTACTTGACCGGGCCGCGGAGTTGATCGAGCAGGACAAGGAAGATCTGGCCGGACTTATCGCCCGTGAGTCGGGCAAAACCATCCGCTATGCCCGGGTCGAAGTCAATCGCGCCGTCAGTATCTTCAAACTGGCCGCGGAGGAAAGCAAACGCATCTACGGGGAAGTCATCCCGATGGACGTGGCGGCTCAAAGTAAGGGCCGCTTTGCCTTCACTTACCGCTATCCGCTGGGGGTGATTCTGGCCATTTCGCCCTTTAACTTCCCTTTGAACCTGGTGGCCCACAAAGTCGCCCCAGCCCTGGCCGCCGGAAACGCAGTTATCATTAAACCGGCCAGCGTCACCCCGTTGTCGGCCATCAGACTGGGCCAGCTACTAATGGACGCCGGCGCCCCAATCGGAAGCGTCTCCATCATTACGGGATCAGGCGGCGAGGCGGGGCAGGCCCTGGTCAAAGATAACCGGCCGGCCATGGTCACCTTTACCGGGAGTCCCGAGGTGGGGCAACTTATCCGGAACACCGCCGGGATGAAACGGGTCACCCTGGAAATGGGCGCCAACTGTGCCCTGATCATCGATAAAGGAATGGATCTCAGCCGGGTCTATCCGAGATGCGTCATGGGCGCCTTTTACAATTCCGGGCAGGTTTGCATCTCGGTCCAAAATATCTATGTGCATAACTCCATTAAAGAGGAATTTGTCGCCGGACTGCTGGCCGCCACAGAAAAGCAGGTCGTCGGTGATCAAATGTTGGAAGAGACGGACGTGGGTCCAATGATTTCCGAAGCCGAGGCTAAGCGGGCCGAATCTTGGGTTAATCAAGCCGTGGCCGGAGGCGGCCGGATTCTAACGGGCGGGAAACGAGAATTCACCCTGTTTTATCCAACTATTATAGACGAGCCACCCCTTGACTCGAACGTCGTTTGCAAAGAGGTATTTGCGCCGGTTGTCTCGGTCATAGGTTTCGACCAGTTGGACCAGGCCCTGGACCTCGTCAATAGCTCGCCTTACGGACTTCAGGCCGGCATCTTCACCAATGACCTGGCCGCGGCCTTTAAGGCTTTTCAAACGCTGCAGGTGGGCTCAGTCATGATCAACGACGTTCCAACTTTTCGAGCCGACCATATGCCCTACGGGGGCATCAAGAAAAGCGGCCAGGGACGGGAAGGCGTCCGCTACGCCATCGAAGAAATGACTGAGACGAAGCTCGTGGTCTGGAACCTGGGCTGACCGGCGCGGCATCCATAAGAAGTTTTTCCCCTTAATTTAATGACATTGACCCGCAACCCACAATTTTTGTAGAGGCATTGCATGAGTAACGATCAATTCGTCCACCTCCACGTTCATACCCAGTACAGCCTGTTGGACGGGGCTATCCGGCTGGGCGATTTGCTAAAGAAGACCAAAGCGTTTGGCATGTCTGCCGTGGCCATGACCGATCACGGCAATCTTTTCGGGGCGGTGGAGTTTTATGATAAGGCGATGAAGGAAGGGATCAAACCCATTATCGGGTGTGAGGTCTATGTCGCGCCGGGTAGCCGGCTGGACAAAGAAGCCCGGAGTGCCGGGGAGGCGGGTCGGCATCTGGTCCTGTTGGCCATGAATTACGAGGGGTACCAGAATCTTTGCCGTCTGGTCAGTGATAGCTTCATGAAGGGTTTTTATTACAAGCCCCGGGTTGATTTGACCACCTTGCGGCAATGGAACGCCGGTCTGATCGCCTCCAGCGCCTGTCTCCACGGCGTCATTCCCTATGTCCTGACTCATCAAGGCTACGCCGAAGCCCTCAAAGAGGCCGAAGTCTATCGCCAGATATTTGATCAAGACCGATTCTATCTGGAGGTGCAGCAAAACGGAATCAAGGAGCAGGACCGGGTTAATGCGGAACTGCTGCGAATGTCCCAGGAGACCGGCCTGCCTCTGTTGGCGGCCAATGATTGCCATTACTTGAATCAGGAAGATGCCAAGGCCCATGAACTCCTGCTGTGTATCCAGACCGGCAAGACGATCGATCAGGCCGACCGGTTCCAGTTCGCCACCAATCAGATTTACTTCAAATCGCCGGAAGTGATGATTAAAGAGTTCGCCGATTTTCCGGGCGCGGTGGAAAACACGGTCCGGATTGCCGAGCGGATCGATCTGAAACTGCCTCTGGGTAAGTTTCATTTCCCCAGGTTCTCCGACGAAGACGATGCGGTCTTGGAAGAGCGGATGACCGGCATGGCCTGGGCCGGATTGGAACGACGTCTGGCCGATGAGGAAGCCCGGGTCCCGGGGTTTCGGGCCAAGAATGAGACGACCTATCGGGAGCGGTTGACCTATGAGTTATCGGTCATTGTCAAAATGGGCTTTGTCAGCTATTTCTTGATCGTCTCCGATTTCATCGGGTATGCCCGGAGCAAATCCATCCCGGTCGGACCGGGCCGCGGTTCCGCCGCTGGTAGCCTGGCCGCCTACAGTCTGGGCATTACCGATCTTGATCCTCTGAAGTACGACCTCATTTTTGAGCGTTTTCTCAACGTGGAACGGATGGGGATGCCGGATATCGACGTGGATTTTTGCAAGGACGGCCGGGAAGAAGTCATTCACTATGTCATGCAGCGCTATGGCGGAGAGGCCAGAGACCGGGTGGCTCAGATCATCACATTTGGTTCTATGAAGGCCAAGGCGGTCGTCCGGGATGTGGGCCGGGCGCTGAATATGCCCTTTGCCGACGTCGATAAGATCGCCAAACTGGTCCCGGCTCAGCTCAATATCACCCTGGACAAGGCCATAGAGGCGGAGCCGAAACTCAAAGAACTGGTCGACACCGATCCCCAGGTCAAAAACCTGATGACCATCGCCAAGACTCTGGAAGGTCTGTCCCGCCACGCCTCCACCCACGCAGCCGGGGTGGTCATCTCCGACCGGTCCATTGTCGA
Organism: Deltaproteobacteria bacterium; assembly: GCA_015233285.1. Next base: position 7,619 of record JADFYA010000136.1, read on the forward strand.
GTATCTGCCGCTCTATAAGGGGTCAAACGACGAAATCGTGACCCAGTACGACATGAAGTGCGTTGAGAGGGTCGGTCTGGTCAAGTTTGACTTCCTGGGCCTGATTACCCTGACGGTCATGGATTACGCCGTTAAGATGATTCGGGCCAATCGTGATCCCCATTTTAAGCTGGAAGACATTGACTTGACCGACCAGCCGACCTACGAACTGCTGTGCCGGGGCGACACCACCGGGGTGTTCCAACTGGAAAGTTCCGGGATGAAAGACCTGCTGACCCGGCTCCGGCCGGAGTGCTTCGACGATGTCATCGCCCTGGTCGCGCTTTACCGTCCCGGTCCGCTGGAGTCGGGCATGGTGGATGACTTTATCAACCGGAAGCACGGCCGGACGGTCACCGAGTACCTCCTGCCGCAATTGGAGGAGGCGCTGAAGGAGACCTACGGCGTCATCGTCTATCAAGAACAGGTTATGCGGATTGCCGCCTTGTTGGCCGAATACTCCATGGGTGAAGCCGATTTTCTGCGCAAGGCCATGGGCAAGAAAATCCCGGAGGTCATGGAAAAGCAGCGCAGCCGGTTCATGGAGGGGGCGGAGCGGAAGAAACTGGACTTGGAGAAGGCCGCCCAGATTTTTGATCTGATGGCTAAGTTCGGCGGGTATGGATTCAACAAATCCCATTCGGCCGCGTATGCCCTGATCGCTTTTCAAACGGCCTATCTTAAGACCCACTATACGGTGGAGTTCATGGCCGCTTTGCTCACCTCGGAAATGAGCAACACGGATAAAATCGTCAACTATATCGGTAATTGCAGGGACATGGGCATCGAGGTGTTACCGCCGGACATCAATGAGAGCGACCGGAACTTCGCCGCGGTGGATGGCCGGGTCCGGTTTGGCCTGGCCGGGATTAAAATGGTCGGTCAGGCGGCCATTGAGGCCATCTTTGAAGCCAGGGAAAAGGACGGAGGGTTCACCTCCCTGTTCGACTTTTGCGACCGGGTCGACCTGCG
>JADFYA010000137.1:0-6309 GCA_015233285.1 Deltaproteobacteria bacterium
TAGCAAGTTGACGTCGATTCAGAAATAGTTTTTCCACCTTATCAAATCCAGGCAGACTCAGGGAGTCCGAAATGCGGCCAACGGCTGACAGGATGGCCCGGTTTTCCCAATTGGCCGCGCCGGGGGTTACCTGGCTGTGATGATACCAAACGCCGTTACAGGCCTGCCAGTGCAGATGATACTTGAATAGGGCCAGGGCCCCGAATTCAGCGTGATTAAATCCCAAGAGTTCGGACTCCAATTCTATCGAAGGTCGGTTCAACTGTTCGGACATTTCTTTAATTTGGTGAGACTCGTTTGGGAAACAATAGGTTAAGAGCAACTTCCCGACGTGCATCAGCAACCCGATAGTATAAAGCTCACCTGAATCATCAACTTGCATGACCATCCCCATGATCGAGGCAATGGCCGCGTTCATTTGGGAATACTCCCAGTATTTATTACGGTTGAATTCTTTTGGTAATTCCAATTCGTCGAGCTTGGAAAGGATGGCGGCCGTAGTCACAATGTTTTTCATCTGGGCAAAGCCAAGCACGGCCATGGCCTGTTCCAACCTGGTAATCTTCTGACCGTAATATGCCGACCCGGCGACATTGATAAATTTGACGCCGAGACTGGTGTCGATACAGCGGATGATTTGGTCGAAGCTGGAAAGAGGATCATCCAGGAGAGCCAGGACCTTGAGAATTGATTCCGGGATTGAGGGTAGTCCGGAAATTACCCCGAACGTGTCGCCGATCTTATGTCGCTTCTGATGATCAGGCTCGTCAATGTGAGCTTCCCGCCAAAATTCAAATGCGGTAATAGGTCTGAATTCTTCCTTGACCAACTTGGCTGTTCCTTTACGCTGGATGATCAAAAGGGAAATGGGCCGGATCGACCATTGATGCGGGACGAATGCGGTTGGCCGGCTTATGACTATCTGGTTTCTCGTCTCAGGTTGGCCGCTGACGGCCGTGATATTATCGCAACCCGCAACCCGTAACCCGGAACGATGAGAGCGGTTATGTCCAGACCCCGGGCAATGGATTGTCACATGTTGGGCATCGGCCGTTCTTGAGCAGACACTTAACGTCATAGAATCCAATGCGGCGGATGACCTCATTCCGGCATATGGGGCACCTGGTTTGATCCATGGGATGCCCTGGAACATTGCCCACATAAGGGAAGAACAACCCTTCCGCCACGGCGATTTGATAGGCCTTTTCCAGAGTGGACACAGGGGTAGGAGGCAAATTTTTGATTTTGTATGTCGGATAGAACCGGGTGAAATGGACCGGCGTTTCCTTTCCCAGATTGGTCTTGACCCAGCGGCACAAATTGGTAATTTCTTCGTCGCTGTCATTGAGGGTGGGCAAGATCAGGACGACAATCTCCAGCCAGACGCCTCTCTTCTTGATCAATTCCATCGTCTTGAGCACTGGTTTCAACTCTCCCGAACAAACCTCCCGGTAGAATTTTTCGGTAAATGCTTTGAGATCGATTTTGACCGCGTCCACCGCCCCCAACAATTTGTCCATGGGTTCCTGGTTGATGAAGCCGTTCGAAACCATGACGCTCTTGATCCCATGCCGGCGCCCCTCTCTCGCTGTGGCCAACATGTATTCGTAGAATATTACAGGTTCGGAATAGGTGTAGGCAATAGTTGGGGATGATTCCCGGCGGGCCAGGTCGGCCACCTGGTCAGGCGGCAGGTAGATAGACTGGACCTGCTCCGGACGAAACTGGGAGATCTGCCAGTTTTGACAAAAACGGCATTCTATGTTGCACCCGGCCGTGGCCAGGGAAAAGGCGGTAGAGCCGGGGAGAAAGTGATAGAACGGCTTTTTCTCGATGGGATCATTATGAGCGGTGCACACTCGGGAAAAAACCAGAGTGTAATATTTACCGGCCCGATTTTCTCTGACGCCGCAGTATCCCCGTTCCCCATCGATGATTTGGCACTGCCTGGGGCAAAGAAGGCATTGGATCTTCTTCTCCCCCAACGGCTTGTAAAACATGGCTTCTTGAGTGAACTTGTCCGACGGCCCGGTTATGGGCTGTCCTGTCCCGAAATCGATGGGCATCTGGGCCGTGGCGTTGGAGTCAAGGCTCAGGCCGGCCCCGATGGCGGAGCAAGAAGCCATGATTTTCAAGAACTGCCGTCTTGATAGACCGTTACTCATATTCGATCTCAAATGTGTGAATTCAGCAATTAGCTTTTACCTGATTTTCTATAAATGCCTTGACCTTATTTCGGCCCTGGAAGATGCCGTAATGACCTTCGCACAGAATGTCGGGCGACAGGCTGATCAGATATTCCATCGACTTCTGATAATCGATCAGGTTTGATTTGAACTGGGGCATAAATGGGCCGTGAATGTCCTGGCCGAACAAGATGAGTTGACCGGCCCGGTTCAGCAGCACCCCCAGAGATCCCGGCGTGTGGCCTGGGATGTGAATAAACTCCAGTGTTTCCGGGCCGAAATTGAGCGAATTAGACCGCCCGCTGACTTTGTGGTCAATAGTCAGCCTGGGTGAGGGGATGCCGTACCAGTTGGCCGCGGTGACTACCGGATCACCTGATTCCATGGCCGGAACATCCAACTCCTGGGCGATCAGGCGGCAACTGTATCTATCTTTGAAGAAAACGGCTCCGCCGATGTGGTCGATATGGTTGTGGGTCAGGACGACGGTTTTTAACAGACGGGGATCTATGCCCAATCCCCTCATGTTGGTTAGTATCGCCTCCTCACTGCCTCCGGCTCCAGTATCTATCAATACCGCCTCAGAGCCAAAATCTACGGCATAGACCAGGCAGTCCTTGGCAGATGACGCATCCGGTCCACCGACCAGGTAAACACCCGTGATAATTTCTTCGCCTCGATCCATGATCACCCTCTTGGAATATAAAATACCCGGCTATGCTGAAAAAGAATCTGAACGGATTATCCCGAACCAGATGGACATTCACCCGGCCCGGTATTTCTTTGTCCGGCCGGTCAGTGATGCGTGTTGATGAGGAACGCCTCGAAATCCGCCATGGAGTCCACTACCACCGCCTTCTTGATCAGACGGTTTAACGTGTCCGGGTTATCCAGCTCATTAATGCGGGTGGCGACGGAAATAGGGACCACATGGAAGCGAGTCTCCAGGATCTCAACAAGGTATTGGTGGGCTGTGGATAATGTACCCTGTGCGACGCCCTTTTCATGACCTTCATTGAACCATTTTTCGGCTAACGTTGGTATAATACTATCTCCCTTATCATCAAAAGTTTTTTTGATGATGTTCGTCAGTACCTCGCCATTTATTTTATCGGAGTTTGAGATCAAGTAGTTCAAGGCGGCCATGAGATAGTCCGCACCCCCGGGTTGTTCAGCAATGTCTTTTAGTAACCTGAAAATCCCAGGCAGTCGTTCCGGAAGGTCCTCTCGAAAGGGGTTGGGGTGCCTTCCGCCGCCGGCTATTTGTGTTTATTCCGCTGGTGGATGATCCGAAGTCCTTCCAGGGTCAAGCCATCGTCAACGTGCTGAACGCACTGAGTCTCAGAGGCGACCACCCGGGCCAGGCCGCCGGTGGCGATTACGGTAAACTCAGATTCCATTTCTGCTTTGATCCGGTTTATGATGCCATCCACGAGTCCGGCGTATCCATAAATGATCCCGGCATTCATACTAGAGATGGTGTCCTTGGCGACCACTCTTTTGGGTTTGGCAAAGAGTTCTACCCGTGGTAATTTGGAGGCTTTGAGGAATAGAGCTTCACAAGAGATGATAATCCCAGGGGCGATGGCTCCGCCCAAGTATTCCCCATCCTTAGACACTACGTCAAAAGTGGTGGCGGTCCCAAAGTCGACTATGATGAGGCTGGTTTTGTATCTTTCATAGGCGGCTACGGAATTGACAATCCGGTCGGCGCCCACTTCCTTGGGGTTGTCGTAATGGATGGGCATGCCGGTCTTTGTCCCGGGGCCAACAATAACTGGTTTAACTTTTAGATAGGTATGGCAGGCATAATCCAGGATATTTAGTAGAGGAGGCACAACACAGGAAATGATGGCATCATTTATGTCGGCAGGCCCGATGTCCGAATAGGCAAACAAGTTTCTCAGCATGATGAAAAACTCATCGCTAGTCATGTCCTTCTCGGTTCTAAGCCGCCAGTCGTTGATCAGGCGGTCATCCTCGAAGACGCCGATGACTATATTGGTGTTCCCCACATCTATGGTCAGTAGCATAAAGGCAAGCCCTTTCTTGGCATCATATGAGCTATATATGTGGATTATTCAGCGTAAGCGGCGCCATCCCGGAAGGACATATCTGAATGAATAACCAGCCGCTACGGCAGATAACTGAGTTACGATACTCTGTTTATTGTATTATCAATAAGGACTTCAGTCAACCGGAAAACGTGGCCTTAATAGGTTCGATCGACTATCCTCGTCTGGCCCGGTCGAAAATGGAGGGCGGGATTGGAGAGAATAACAATGAGGTGAGGAAAGTTGAATCGGCCGGGATACCTGATAAGGCCGATGTCTGCGGCGTATTTTCCGCCTGCTTAAGGTCGGACGCCGCCGGCTAACCCAGGGCCCGATTAAGGCAGGAGGCAAGCTGTTCGGCGTATTTCCGGATCACCGAGGCATCTTCACCTTCCAGCATGACCCTGACCAACGGTTCAGTGCCGGAATAACGGATCAAAACGCGGCCTTTGCCGCCCAGTTCCCGCGTCACCCGGCTGGTCAGGGACGCCACTTCGGGCAATTCGTCCAGTTTTTTTTTGTGAGAGACCTTGACGTTGAGCAGTACCTGGGGGTATCTGGTCATGATCCCGGCCAGTTCGGACAGGCGGCGCTGGTCTTCGAGCATGATGGCCAGGATCTGCAAGCAAGCGAGGATGCCGTCACCGGTGGTGTTGTGATCAAGAAAGATGATATGGCCGGATTGTTCACCTCCGAGGTTACAGTTTCTACGAAGCATTTCTTCTACTACCCAGCGGTCGCCAACTTTGGTCCGAACCAGTTGCACCCCCATCTCAGCCAGGCAGACCTCCAATCCCAGGTTACTCATGACTGTGGCTACCAAAGTATTATTATTAAGTTTTCCTTGTTTGTGCAGATGGGAGGCGCAAATGGCCATAACCTGATCACCGTCGATGACTTGACCGGTCTCGTCCACGAATATAGCCCTGTCGCCGTCCCCGTCGAGAGCCACACCTAAGTCGGCAGACTCTTTTATTACCGCCGAGGCGAGCAACGCTGGGTAGAGGGAGCCGCACTGGTGATTGATGTTTTTTCCATCAGGTTGAGCACCTAATAGAATCAGATCAGCCCCCAACTCGGAGAGGACGGCCGGGGCGACCTTGTAGGCAGCTCCATGGGCGCAGTCGAGGACAATTTTCAATCCATCAAGTGACAGATGACGGGGAAACGTGTTTTTTAAAAAAACAGTAAACCTTCCATTGGCATCGGTAATACGGGAAATCCGGCCCAGGTTTTCCGACGATGGCTGAATGGAATCAGGGCCGGCCTGGAAGACCAGGTTTTCGATTTTTTGCTCCAATTCATCAGGCAGCTTAAATCCATCGCTGTTAAATATCTTTATGCCATTGTCATGGAAAGGATTATGAGAGGCAGAAATAACGATACCGGCGTCAGCCCGCATACTCGTAGTGATAAATGCGATCCCTGGAGTAGGTAAGACACCGGCCAGAAGGACGTCTACCCCCATCGAACATATTCCCGAGGCTATGGCGCTTTCGATCATATACCCCGACAGCCGGGTGTCTTTACCGATGACAATCTTGCAACGGCCGGGCCGGGTATGGCATACTTGAGCTGCGCTTTGCCCCACTTTCATTACCGTATCCACGGTCATGGGGGGGACATTGGCCCTACCTCTAATGCCATCCGTACCAAATAATCTGTTCAATCGTCAAATCTCCGGAAAATGTTTCTCGTTTCTCATTGCCGGTTACTGGTTACTTGTTTCATGTTAAGCTCTGAAAGGGCTAACCTAGAGCGCCCCGTTGGGGCTTATACGGAATGGGCTATTTTAAAAAAGTTAGGACGATTGTTCGTCGCTTAAGTTAATGGCATTGACCAGCAACCGGCAACGAGCAACAAGCAACCGGAAGGTCTTCTATTTTAGTTTCGGTTTCACCCGTCGCTTATATATCTCGACTTTGAGCCGTTCAGGAGATGTTTTCTTTAAGGATAAACCATGGGGTAATGTCACTCCGAACTCCAACATGTACCTTCCCGGTGCCTTGTCTGAGAGGTCGAGAGTTACTTGAGGCGGGGTACTTTTTAACGCGCTCTTGATTTGATCG
>JADFYA010000137.1:6396-8579 GCA_015233285.1 Deltaproteobacteria bacterium
GAAGGTGTGGAGATCATTTTTTGGTTCCACGATCACCTGGACATTAATGGCGTCGGGTTCGAGCACCTTCAGCAATCTGGAATACTTTTCCAAGGGTGTGGTGATGTCGAGGCTTTTTTGGATATCATTAATATCGATTGGAGCGGTCCATAAGAAATCCGTGGCGGAAAGCTCGCTTTTTGATCCTGAGACTATAATGCTGTCGGGCTTGACAACGACTTTGGTTACGGCAAAATTGTCGGCAGGTTCGCCTTCAAGACTGGCCATCACCCGGAGACGCTTGGTTATGATCCGCTCAAGATAAATAATTAAAGAAGAAGGGCTAACCCGGATTAGTTCCAGGCCTCTGGGGACGGGGAAACTCTCGGGAAGAAGATTGATGGTGTTTACCCCAGGTTTCATATCCTTAAGGTCGATCGTCTTGATCATGCCTCGTTCGGACAAGTTCCTGACCAGATTCCGCGGCCCCTTGAATCTGAGCGAGACGTCGGCCGGGATGTCGTTGGTTATGGCCGTGTCAGCCGGTACATTGACCAGTTCCAAGGGAACGGTGACACCAACTTCGGAATCCTTTTCTCCGACCACAAATCCCCAGAGCAAAAAAGCCAAGACAACCGAGAGAATTTTCAGCGGTAGATTTTGGAGAAACAATTTTCTCAAAAAAGTCAAGCAGTTTTTTCCTCACGGCGGCGCTTAAGGCCGGCCAAAAAATTCGTCAAGCTTCTTTTAGCCAACGGCTTCTTTGGTTTTGGTTGTTTAAACATGGCAAACAATTCCTCGCGGAGCGCCTCTCGGTCAATCCCCCAGGATATGCGGCCATTCGCGACCAGAGAGACCTGACCACGCTCCTCGGAAACAACGATGACCACCGCATCAGTCTCCAGGCTCATACCCAGTCCCGCCCGGTGCCGGGTGCCGAGTTTTATGCTCATGCTTTGTTCGGTATTCAACGGCAGCAGACATCCGGCCGCGTAAATCCTGCCGTTTCTAATAATCACAGCGCCATCATGCAGCGGGGAACTGGGGATAAAGATGCTGATCAGGAGTTCGCGGCTCAAGCGGGCATCGATGATTTTGCCGGTTTCGATATACTGGTTAAGCTTGGTGGTCCGTTCAAAAACGATCAAGGCGCCGACCTTATTCGAAGCCAAAGAATAGGCGGCTCTGATAGCTTCTTCTAAATACAGATTTTGCTCAATGGAGGAACGAAAGAAAGGCCCTTTTCCCATTGTTGTCAGAACTCGACGAATGTCGTCTTGGAACAAGATAATGACAATCAAGATAATGTAACTAATAAAATTATTTAAGAGCCATTCCAGGGTAGAAAGCTTCAAATTACGGGACAGCAAATAAGCCAAGACAATGACGGCCAACCCGATGAGCATCTGAAAGGCTCTTGTGCCCTTAATAAAAAGGAGCCCCTGGTAGATTATAATGGCGACAATTAAGATATCCAGCCAGTCGTGGCCCGAGAGCCGCAGTTTGTCTAAGAACGCTGTCATGGGGGCACCAATTAATGTTATGATTGCCCGGCGCGTTTGATGGCCTCGACCATGTCCACGGTTCTTCGGGCGTTCAGGACGTTGTGAACCCTGACGATGTTGGCGCCGTTATAGACCCCGATGGCCACAGTGGCCGATGTGCCTTCTTCCCGCTGATTAACGTCCAGCCCTAAGACCTTCCCAATAAACGCCTTCCGTGACGCCCCCAGCAAAATAGGCCGGCCCAGGATTTTGAAATGAGACAATTTATTCAAAATGGCCAGGTTGTGTTCCACTTGTTTGCCAAACCCCAAGCCGGGGTCGATGATGATTTTTCGGCGTTCAATCCCATAGGCCATAGCCCGATCCATGGCTTCTATCAAGAATTTGGTTATTTCAGGAATTAAAGCGTCATAGTCAGGTGAGACTTGCATGGTCTTGGGCGTTCCCTTCATGTGCATCAGGACGAGCGGAACGCCGTATGAAGCCACCAGCGGCCCCATGGCCGGATCAAACAGCAGGGCGCTGATATCGTTTATGAGAGCCGCTCCGGCATCCAGCGCTTGCCGGGCCACCTCTGATTTACAGGTGTCGATGGAGATGGGCACCTGGCAACGTGCGGCCAGTTCTTTTACTACCGGGATAACCCGTTCCAATTCTTCCTCAATCGGGACGGGATTGGAAAATGGACGAGTGGATTCA
>JADFYA010000138.1:0-5478 GCA_015233285.1 Deltaproteobacteria bacterium
TGTCCACCGCTTTGCGAAAAGTTATCGACGTCAGCACTGTTTCCACGGACATGATTAAATTCGGCGAATTCTTGAAATCTTTGCCCGTTCCGACAAGTATTCAGGTTCTCCGGATGGATCCGTTGAGAGGCAACGCTCTGCTTATTCTGGAATCGAAACTGGTCTTTGTGTTGGTCGATACTTTTTTTGGAGGTAAGGGAGAATCTACGGTTAAGGTCGAGGGTCGTGACTTCACTAAGATAGAAAACAGAATTATATCGAAAGTCGTGGATAACGCTATAGAATGTTTGACTAAGGCCTGGATGCCGGTCTTTCCGCTAGATTTTAAGTTTGTCCGGGCCGAGGTTAACCCTCAGTTTGTCGGGATTGTGCCCCCGACCGACGTTGTGGTGGTGACGGCCTTTGACGTAGAAATGGACACCACCACCGGGAATCTCACGCTGTGCATCCCCTATTCCGCGTTAGAGCCGATTCGAAGCAAACTCCACGCCGGATTCCAGAGTGATCACATGGAAGTAGACCATGCCTGGGTGAGAAGATTCACCGAACAATTGAAAAGGGCAGAAGTCAATATTACCGCTCAATTAGGGGAGACCATCATCTCCGGCCGCGATCTCCTCGACCTCAAGATAGGAGACATTATCCAGCTTCGGCAGTTTGCTACCGATCCCGTTAAAGTTACAGTCGAAGGTATTTTGAAGTACCTGGGAACGCCAGGAGTAGTTAAAGGTAATAATGGTGTCAAAATTGCGGAAAAGGTAACCGAAACCGCCTTTTGACGTCTCTTCCAAGAGAAGGGATAAAGACTCCAATAACGGTTTAAGCTCAGGTGGAGAAAACTAGATGAATGAAAAGATTAGCCCATCAGACTGGATTTGGGTAGTTATCGGAAAAAAAGGACAGACCGAGACCATGTTCGGAATTCATGACGATCAAGATGATGTGCACTTTATCCCCATTTTCAAGACCAAAGATGAAGGGTTGGGCTGCTTGCCCCGTCTATCTCAGGTCGGTGATATGACCTATGAACTTCAGGCGGCTCGATTTGAAATGGTCCAGGCCACGGCCAACGAAAAAAAGTATTACATATATATGTTAGGCTCATTAGGACAAATTTTGCATAAAATTCCACCGGAATGAGCTGCCTGGCCGCGTTTGATGCCTTTTCTCCAATTATAGTCTGACGTCGAAATCCGGCCTCACCCAAAACATTACTCGGAGGACGCAGGCATTTTATTGGACCATCTGAGAAAACTAAGCAAACTTATCTTTTCTTGTTATTTTTCTGACTTATGTTTTGTTATGAGGTCTCAAACCCGGATGACCATATATTGGAGAAAGATGATGAAAACATCATTCATTTTAGCCGGTGCCTTGTTTTTCTTGATTTCCGGTTTTCCTCCCCAAGCTGCCGATGCCGGAATATATAAATGGACAGACTCATCGGGCCGGGTTCACTTTTCAGATACACCACCGACTGAAGAATCCGTCGATCTGAAGGAAATTCAATCTGATGGGCCCCCTCCCACAAGTGACCCGAAGACGGGCGCTCAGCCGTCCGGTATGCCGGGCGGACCCCAACCAAATCCCGGTATGTCGGGCGGACCTCAACCGAATCCCGGTCTGCCGGGCGGATCCCAACCAAATCCGGGTGGACAGAAGCCACCAGCCCCGGACGCAGTGCGCCGGGTTGAGTTCAATCCGGAACGGCAAGAAATCAGGGCCCGCATTGGAGAACTGCTGGCCCGCCGAAACGCATTGGAGGAGAGGATAGGGGGGCTTCCTACGGCTGCCCGGGCCGAAAGGGAAGTGCTGAGCCAAGAATTGGAGGAGGTGAGAAAAGAACTCTCCATTCAGCAAAACAAACTGGTCAAGATGAATAATCCGGGCACGCCCACCCCGACCGCCCCGCCCGGTAAGTAAGCCTGTGCCACCGGTCGTCTTAGCCCCGGGGCAACAACGGCTTAGCCGGCAGATTGATCTTAGTCAGAGCTTCGGTGGCTAACCGGGCCACACTTTTCGTTTTTATGACACCATCTTCATATAGTGAAAAATCGCCATCATCGGTCTGGAGTCCGGCCACCTCATCCTTAAACTCCTTAGCTTTCATATTTCCCAGGGCACAGACGGCCAACCCCCTGATGACGGGCTTGGGATCATCGAGCAGTGACACAACGAAGATCTTGGCCCTTTTTACGTAGTCCGGACGGTTTCGAGACAGTTTGACAATGGCGTGGAGGACACTCTCCGTATAGTCTCGATCATTTAAATACGGTAACACCTGGTTTATATATCCGCCAAACAAGGTGGGCTTTCGGCTGACGATCTCCCCGATAGCCTCCATCGCCCCCCAATTGGAGGCCGCGGAATCAGAGCAGGAGTAGATCAGTCGGTGCAAGAGGTTGCTGACTATTTTGGGCTTAGTGTTAGCCAACTCGGCCGCCACCCGGCCCAGGATTTCCGCCGCCCGAAACCGAGGCAAGTCGTCCACCGCGTACAATTTTCGCTGCAAGGCCGCGATTGTTTTGGTGTCATCTTGAAGGGCCATGGCCACGATTTGGTCCGGCTGGTTTTCGTTCATAAACTTCTCGAAATCAGACTTAGAAAATGGTCTGGGAGACAAAGTCTCGGTCATCAGATCGGCTGGTTCCTGAGAATATGGGATTGCTTCCGCGGCCAGCTTTTCCACCCCGGGTCTGGTTACCTCCTGGACGTCTTCATGGAGCCGAATGAAATATAACACCCCGGAGATCCGTCTGCCTTCAAACACCCCGCCCGGTATCACCAGATGATTGACCGGGTCGTAGTGCTCCACCCGGTCTTCGACATAGTCGTCATCAGGCAACAAATCCCAGGCCAGATCCCAATCCATGTTACAGGCTAAAAGCAGCGCATCGACCTTCGCCGTGCCTATATTGTGCCCCGTGATGTCGGCGACGTATACCGCGCCGCAATTGCAGACGCCAAAGGGCATTTCCACCTTCCGGCCCGAGCTTGTTTCCTTTGTAGGACTGACCGCCAGGCTACAAAAGGGACAAGTCACCGGCTTAGTTAATTCCGCTCTCACATCCATAATAGTTCCTCGTTGTTGACCCGATATCCGAAGCCCCCGAATCAATCCGTTGGCTAAACAGAGTCGGCGGCCGGTGGCGGCTGGCTGAGAAAACAAAGAAAGGTTCAAGTTTTATTACCAACTCTCACCCTAAAGTAATTGAGCCGGGAAAGTCAAGAAGAGAATTGCGTTGAATCCTGAATGATTATTTGATATGCCGGGGCCTCGGGTTTTGCTCCGCCGGTTGACTGGAATATGGCACCTCGGCAAAACTCCAACGCGACATTTTGTAGATGGCTGAATGGGAAAACCCAAATATGAATCCTAATCTTGAACCTGAAAAACTCCGTTATGCTCCATTGCTGATCTTCTGGTCTCTGTGGCTGCTAAATTTCCTATCCCGGACGGCCACTCCTCCGCTGTTTCCCGTGATCGAAACGGAATTCCATCTTCTCCACACTTATTCCGGGCTACTTTTTGCTTCTATCTCAGTTGGTTATGCCTTGTCCATCATCCTGGCCGGGCACTTCTCGGCTACTTTGGGGCACAAAAAGACTATTCTGATCTCCGGTTCATTCATTTCGCTGGCCCATTTAATGCTCTGGTCTGTTCATAATTATCTGGGTTTGTTAGGGTTATTTTTTATCCTGGGGGCCGGTTGCGGAGCTTACCTCCCTTCCGCCGTGGCCTGCCTGACCAGGCATTACAATAACGTTCTCTGGGGTCGGGTACTGGGGTTTCACGATACCGCCCCGTCTGCGGCGCTGTTGATCGGGCCGTTTTTCGTCGCTATTGGCCTAGGAGTCATGCCCTGGCGGGGGTTATTAACCATATTGGCCCTAATTAATTTAGCTTTGTTGGCCCTTTTTTGGAGGCTGGTGGATGATATTGACGCCCGGATCCGGCCGGTCAAAGGACGCTGGCGGCTGATGGTTCATCATCGGGCCATCAGACGAATAACGCTGGCTTTCATGCTTATGTCCGGCGCGTCACTGGGAGTATTTACCGTTATTCCATTAATGTTGGTCAAGGAAATGCACATATCATTGGATACTGCCAACACCTGGTTAGGGGTCAGCCGCCTGGGCGGGTTCGTCTTTCCGTTTATTGCGGGGGCGCTGGCTGATCGGTTGGGATATCATACTATCGTGCTGCGGTTGTATCTGGTTTCGGCGTTGTTGACCATTTTGGTTGGGCTGATTTCAAATTTTACCTTGTTGATTCTGGTCCTTTTTCTTCAGGGAACGATCATCTCCGGTTTCTTTCCTTTGGGTCTGTCGATGGCGGCCTTGCTGACCGATGTAGATGAAAGACCGGCTGCCGTGGCCCTGGTCATTTTTTTTGCTGTTCTGATGGGGATGGGGTTGGTTCCGCTGTTCCTAGGGGTGATGGGGGATCTGTTCACTTTCCGCGCGGGTATCGTGAGTCTGGGCGTCGTGGCCACGCTGGGGACGTTTTTGCTCCAGGGACTACGCATCCCGCTTCAAGAGGGGCTGCCTCATAATTAGGTTACCGGGAGTCCGGGCGACAGGGGCGGGATGCAATCTAAACGAGTGTGGATTCCATGCCGGCGCCATCGTCAGGCGTGACGTCCAGGCCGTTTGCGCCCAGAGGAATGGCATGATCGGTCTTGATCTCCAACGGCCATGTCCGAACCTGGTTGCGGCCATTAGCCTTAGCCTCCAGGAGGGCTTCGTCGGCCAACCGGAGCAAGGGGTCAAGGTCTAAGTCAGGCAAATTTTCCGACGAGGCTATACCGGCGCTCACCGTCACATAAATTTTTTGTTCTTCCCAGAGGCAGGGCGTCTTCTCGACGTAGTCTCTGAATCTATTCATCACCTTTTCCGCCCCGGCCAGGGAAGCCCCGGGAAGAATAACACAAAACTCCTCACCTCCGTAGCGGCCGACCAGGTCATATCGGCGGACCTGGTTTTGCAGCAATTCGGAGAAGTGGACCAGTACCTTGTCACCGCAAATATGCCCGTAGGTGTCGTTGACATGCTTGAAGAAGTCGATGTCCAAAATGGCCAGTGAAAGCGGCTTGCCCGACCGTTTATGTCTGGAGACTTCCTCCTGCAACCGTTCAAACAGATAGCGCCGGTTGACCAATCCCGTGAGTGGGTCCGTGCGGCTCATTATCTCCAACTTTTGCTTTGATTGTTCCAGACGCTCTTTGTAGATGGCCGCGTCGGTGTCGTCTTTGATGGACACACAGATGTATTCAACCTGGCCGTCCGGGTTGCGCAAAGGGGCCAGGATCACATTCTGTTGCATTTTATCAAAGCTCGTTTCCAGATACCTGGTGGCGGCCAAAGGGAAGATGTAATTATGTAATCCTTGTGAAAAAAAAGCAAAATTACCCAGAGTAAAGACGCTGCGGACTTTCCAAAAAAAACCTTTTTGATCTAAATCTGGGAACAAATCTC
>JADFYA010000138.1:5556-8571 GCA_015233285.1 Deltaproteobacteria bacterium
TTCCAAAGCAATATCCGCATTTCCCGATCAATGACAATAATCCCTTGACTCAAGGTATCAACTATTTGAGCATAATCGATTCCGTCTGGTGGATTAAACATGTAACGGCCTCTTATAGTTATTGTCTTAACTTATTATGACATTTTTTTAATAAATCGATCAACCGCTCCGAATAACCCTTCCAGGCAGAATTGGGAGAGGAAAAAGAAAAGGTAGCCGGTTACTTCACGTTCTCTGTGGCTAAACTTTGTCTGGACTAACAAGGCGCCCATTTCTCGGGTAGTCATTCTTTCTCTGAGCCCGGCCGATGTGATGCGCTCTAGAAAAACCGCAGGCGGGCTGTACGAAATCCGGGATTCCAGCAGTTCGGCAAACTGCCCTAAGCAGGCCCCGATGACAATATTCCCCACCTCTAAAATTACTTCCAGATTCAGCTTATCTATTTCTAAATCGGAAGTAAATCCACTTTGTTCCGTCAGCATGGAGACCAAACTCTGGCTGGTCCAACCTGGTAAGGCCAGGACTGCTTCCCCCGCAAACTCACCCCCAAAGGCCTGTTGCACAATGGTAACTTCATCTTTATCTTCAATGGACGCGGTCAATACCTTGATGACTTCCTCCGGATTAACCGACCTGATGACCGGAACGCTTAAATTAATATGTGTTTCCAACAACTCGGCCAGAGATGCCATGGCCCGGCCAAAACAGATGTTGATTAACTCGACCAGGGCCTCATGCCTTTCATCTGTAAACTCGATCACGATTGCACCTTCTCGACAGCCTCTTTTATGGTTTCAGCATTGGGGGGTTTTTTAATAAAGGCCAAGGCCCCCAGTTTCATAACCTCTTCTCTGGCCGCCGGCTGGATATCGGCTGATACGATTATCACCCGGCAGTCGGGGTGAATTTCCTTTAGCCGGGCCAAAGTCTCAAATCCGTCCATTTCAGGCATGGTCAGATCGAGAAAGACCAAATCAGCCACCTCTTGCCTGTAAAGTTCCAGACATTCTCGGCCGTCCGAGGCCTCCCGGATGCGGTATTCGCCCGGGGGTAAGCATTTCTTAACCATCTTTCTTCCGAATGGGGAATCATCCACCAAAAGAAGAGACAAAGTCATATAACACTCCGTAACCAGTCGTATAATCATCGGAACTAAAAAAAATGCCGCCATATTCCGCATCCGCCTTGTTCGGTTCGGATTTGATACGGCCTGGGATATGTCATGGTGTGATCAGATTGTGCCGGGGCACTTTAAGGATAAAGACGAGATGGGCGCCACCTGCATAAGCATCCTGGCCGATCTTCATATCCGGGTCAAAAAACGTGAGTTGGTTGCAACTTAGCTTTTACTTATAACATCAGGCGACAAAATCAGTCAACTTTTTTTCGGCAATTAGTCGTCTCCTCCCGCCGAAAAAACATATTGAAAAAAAACGAGACAGAGTGTTAAGGTAGCCTCGATCAAGTTTTCCGAACGGATAAATAATTATTTTTCGCCCGATTGGGATTATTATCGAGAAGTTATGCAAATGAAGAAAACCAGACTGATCCTGGTCCGGCATGGCCGGGTGGAAAACCATGCCACCAACCGGATTAATGGGCACATTGACGTGGGGATAGATGAACTGGGCGTGAAGCAAATGCACGCGGTGTCGGCCCGGCTGGAAGATGAGGCGATAGATTACGTTTATTGCAGCGATCTCAGCCGGTGCGTCAGAGGCGCCGCCATCATCTCCCAAGACCGCTGTCTGGCCTACCTGAAAGATAACAACTTCAGGGAGCTGAACATGGGTTCCTGGGATGGCCTGACTTATCAGGAAATACAAGACAATTACCCGGATGAATTGGCTAACCGATTAGCCGATCTGGTCAATTTCAGAATTCCCGGTGGGGAGAGCCTGCTGGACCTGCAAAACCGGGTCATGCCCAAGCTGCATCACCTCTTGGACATTCACAAATACCAGACTATCCTTCTATTGGCCCATGCCGGGGTCAACCGGATCATCCTCTGCCAAGCCCTGGGCCTGGACCTCTGCCAGGTTTTCCGTCTCGGCCAAGATTATGGCTGTATCAACATTATTGATTATTATGACGACGACACGGTGGTGTTTAAGCTGAACGCTTGAGCCTCACCTCGCTATTCCAGGACTAGTCGGGGTGTCGATAATTTTGTCTTGATTATCGCCGGATGATTGTGATATTTTCCCTCTATACTTCAAAACTGTAGGAATGGCGCCGGTGATTTGTTCCGGCCAATGATTTGGTTTCATCTAAACCCAAAATATTCCGAGAGGTGATAACGCGCCGGTGGATTTTGGCTGCCTCCTTTGATCAACCGCTCCAATGTGATTGGAAAATCCAGCTTGTGTAATGTATCTCACGTAAAAGCAGGTAAACATGGTCCGAGTCGAGGGCGTCACAAAGGTCTTTAACCCGAGAAAACGTCTCTTCAAATCCGGTAGCGAAAATGAAATCAGGGCGTTGAACAACGTCTCCTTTGCTATTGCCCGGCAGGAAATATTCGGCCTGGTCGGAGAATCAGGCAGCGGCAAGACTACCTGCGGCCGGCTGATGGTCAAGTTGGATGAGATCACGCGTGGCCGCATGATCATTTCCGGGATGGATGTCGGCAGCCTCACGGGAAAGGACCTGAAGGTCTTCCGCCGTCTGGTCCAGATGATCTTTCAAGACCCTTATCAGGCAATCAACCCCCGGATAAACATCCTGGACACGGTGATGGAGCCGTTGACCATTCACCACATCGGCGACCAGGCCCAACGGGTGGAACGCACTCAATACATGATGGAATTGATGGGACTCAAACCAGCCAAGAACTTCTTGTTCCGCTATCCTCATGAACTGAGTGGCGGACAACGGCAACGGGTCGCCATTGCTCGGGCTATGGTCACCAGGCCGAGGTTCGTGGTGGCGGACGAACCCACCTCCATGCTTGATGCCTCCATCAGAGCCCACATCTTGAACTTGATGCTCCAACTCCGGGAAGAATTTGATCTG
>JADFYA010000139.1 GCA_015233285.1 Deltaproteobacteria bacterium
TCATCTTTGCCGCGATTTCTTGGGCGGAACCGCAAAGAAGGCCGGGAAACTCGTCTTGATCAAAGTGCTCCTTCAGTCCGTCCGAAGTCAATATCAAAATATCCCCAGGAGACAGTTTTTCTATCCGCAATTTTGGGGAGGACATCATGTAACCGATAATGCCGTCCCTGGAAATGAAGCTATAGTTTTTAGTCCCGAAGACTCTGGTCGTTATGTTTCCGACGCCGACATAATGTAACTCGCCGCTGGGTATGTTGAGGCGGCATAGGGTGGCGACAGCTCCTCTGGTCCCTTTTAAACGTGCATGCAAGCCGGTCATCATCTCGATCAGGTCTCGATGTAGGTCTTCGAGGATGAATTCCGCCGCCATGACGGCTACCGCGTGGGCTTCCCGGCCGTGCCCCAACGCGTCGACCAGGGCCAAAAAACAATCTTCGCCGTCCACTCTGATCAGGCCCGTATCACCACATTCGTCTTTCGGGCCGGTCAGGCCGCGTTCCAAGAGTCCGGAGTCTACGTGGGGCATTTTACCTATCTCCACTTCCGGGCGATGATGGTCGTCCCCCGGCCGGGTTTGGAATCTATAATAAATTCATCCATGATTCTTCTGACGCTGGGCAGGCCGAGGCCGAGGCTGTTTCCGCTGCTGAAATGCTCCTGCATGGCCTGGTCAATGTCCGCGATACCCGGTCCTTCATCTTTCGCCTCTACCTCAATACCCTCCAGGTCGGCGTTGCGCACCGTCTTAATGGTTATCTCACCTTGACCGGCATATCTAACGATATTCGTGGCCAGTTCCGATACGGCGGCGGCAATCAGGTATTGATTGGTTACACTAAACCCCATCGCAGCCGTCAATCGTCTGGTGGAGTAGACCGCCAAAGCCGCGTCCGAAGTGTCGTTAAGTTCCACCCGGATTACTTCAGAGACGCCGCTTATAATTTCATCTGTCATCCTGTTGGTCATTCTCCTCTGCGTCGTCACCATGATCGGGTCTCTCCTCCTCCGCCTCGGCGTCATCCGGCTCGTTATTTTCCTCGGGGTCACCGAGGGCGGTTCCGGCTTCCTCCTTTTCGGTGTCATCTAATCGCATCCATCGAGCCTTATGAGCACTCAACAGTTCTACGCCGTCTTCCATCGTCAACGCAGTGGAGATACTATCGAGATCAACCTCCAGATCAACCAGGGCCGAGGCAACCCCCGCCTTAAAACCTACAAAAACCGGTCTGGCCCCCAACAGTGAAACCATTCTAGCCGTATCTGCAAGCAGAGAAAATGTAAACGAATCCATGAACCGGACGGAAGAAACGTCGATGAGCACCCCTTTGACCGCAGTAACTTCCGTTGTGCTTAGGATATCACTCTGAAGCTGTTTTGCGGAGTCATCGTCGAGCTCACCGTTGACTGTAACGATAAGGTTGCCGTTGAGGACATGCATGGCAGACCCCGCAAGAAACAGTCCGTATTCCATGATCAATGTCTCCAGACTTATAAGGCAAGGCAGATGGGCAAGATATAAAAGGTATAAATATCTAAAGCCGGCGGAGAGATCATTTCATTTTGGTAATTACCTGGTTGAGCATGGCCAGGGCCTCGGTCAGAGCATCTTGAAGAGTTGAATGGGTGACCACTTCACCGAGATCAATGCCCAACTGGACGAGCGTTTGGGCTACGGCCGACGATATCCCGGAAATGATGCACCGGCATCCCATGAGTTTCGTCGCCTTCGTGATTCTAATCAGGTGATTGGCCACAGCCGTATCCACAGCCGCCACTCCCTGGATGTCCATGATGATCACTTTAGAGGAAGTTTCGGTGATCTTGGTCAGCATGGTCTCCATCATTTGCCAGGCGCGCATGGAGTCTACCACGCCGACCACGGGGAGAACGACGATCCTATCCCAAAGTTTGATGGCCGGCGTCGAGATTTCCCTAATCGTCCGACTCTGTTCCATCAGCTTGTTTTCATGCCGAACCCGCTCGGTAATGTCCAGGACATATTCCAGACCGCCGACTATATTCCCCTGATCGTCTTTAAGGGGGGCGGCCGAATACTCAATCGGAATCACTTTGCCGTCGATATTCACTTCGTTGCGGGCCGTGCATAGAGCGTCTTTTTCCATAGCTTGTTTCATCCGGCATTCCGGGGTTCCGCAGTGCTTAGAGTTCATCAGGTCGGCACACTTATTTCCTTCAATTTCCTCCATAGACATCCCGAGCAATCCTCGGCCCGACGCGTTCATGAAGATAATCTTCAAATCCGAATCTACGGCCATGACCGGAGTCGGCAATTGTTCCAAAACATCAAGGGCCAGACGGTCACTTATATGATTATTACCCATAAATTGTCTCCTCCACGTGATACTGTTTTTTAAAATATGTTGAAACCATGTTATGGTTTGATATCGCCCGGATGTCCGACATCATCCGTCTTTCCGTTTAGCCTATGGGCATGGTTGTCAGGCCGGAGTCGACACCGTCTCCAATTTTTTGCTCATGAACTGGTTGATATCCACCGGCTCAAGCTGTGCGGCCGGCAAATATTTTTCTCCATATAACCGATAGGCCCCGCTGGTCAGAAACAAATCGAACAGGTCGGCGTCAATGTGCTGGTCGTTACGCATAAAGCTCATAATCTTAAGCGCTTCCTTCAAGGTTTTAGCCTTTTTATAAGGCCGGTCACATGCGGTCAAAGCCTCGAAGATATCGGCTATGGCCAAAATGCGGGCCTGCAGGGACATCCCTTCGCGATCGAGTTTGCGAGGATAGCCGGAGCCGACCATAGTCTCGTGATGTGCGCCGGCAATTTCAGACACCCTGGCCAGTTGTTTGGGAAAGGGCAACTGATCGAGCATGATAATACTGTATATGGTGTGCTCGTTAATTTTGAATCTTTCTTCTTCGGTCAGGGTGCCTCTGGGAATCCGCAGATTATACATCTCTCCCTGATTGTAAAGGTGCTTGGGAACCTTGATTTTGAAACCGTACCGGTCCGGATCATAGGGAAGCGGATTCTCCTTAGGCCGCCGGATGAGGTGTTCCTTCTTGTCGGCCAGAAGCTGTTCCGTGGCCGGCAGAGGCCGGGGAGGTGTTTTATCGAAACGGAGCAGTTCCTCATGGGACAGACCGAGCCGATCGTCGAAATGACGCTGCCAGGTCATGGTCGCCATCGATTCGAGCCGCTCGATCTTTTTGGGATCCATAAACTCCCCGCCGACATTGCAGGAGGCCACAAAGGCGAAGTCATCCGTCAACCGCTCAATTTTAGCCTCCAGCTCCGTTTTTAGGGCAACGGCATCGGCTTCCGGATTGGAAAGTGCTTCGAGATACTCAATCACGTAATCGCGGCGGATGACCTCAAAGCGCATCCGGATTTCGTGGATCCGATTGTAAATAGTCTCCAGCTTTGTGGATTTATCAACCACATACTCGGGGGTGGTCACCTTGCCGCAGTCGTGCAGCCACCCGGCCAGTTGGAATTCACGCAAGCCTGAATCGTCCAAATCGAAATCGGCAAAAGGGCCGTCCTCCATTTCACAGGCCGCCTTTAGAAGCAGCATCCCCAGTTCGGGCACGCGTTCACAGTGACCCCCGGTGTAGGGAGACTTGGCGTCTATCGCTCCGGCCAGCACCTTGATGATGGAGTCGAACAAACGAGTCTGAGCCTCCATCAGGTTTCGGTTATCCAGGGCCACGGCGGCCTGGGAGGCCAGGGCCTCGATGAACCCGGCCATTTCGGAGGTAAAGGCGATTAACCGTCCGGTCCCGCTGGCTCGGGCGTTGATCAACAGAAGGATACCGATCACATTGCCCTTGCGGGGCTTTAGGGGTACGGCCAGAAAAGAGTGGGAGCGATAGCCGTGGGCCGAATCAAACTCCAAAATATCTGAGAAATCAAAATCCTTAGAGTCTTGGAGGCCGGCCACGTTGACTGTTCGTTCGGTCAAGACGGCGTGGGCGATCAGGTCGAAATAGCGGGGTCTGCTCTCTTCGTCACGTAATGGTATAGGTTCAAAAGGGATCTTTCGATAGAAATTACCGCCCATTCTTAAATCCAGGGTGTCGTACCAGACTATTTCGTGGTGGAGCCTGTCGTCATCTTGCAAGGAGAACAGGATGCCGCCGTCAGCGTTGGTCAGTTCTTTGGCTCCTCGTAGAATCATCTCCATAAAACTGGCGTGGTTTCGCTCCATGGATAGGGCGATGCCCAGTTCGACCAGCTTCTGGAGCTTCCCCTGGGCCGCGACCAGTTCCTTTGTCCGTTCCCTGACCTTCTCTTCCAGCAACAGGGCGTGTTCTTCCAACTTTTTGTGGGTCTTTTCCAGTTCCGCCTGTTGTTGCTGGATCCGGATATTGGCTTCTTTCAGGCCCTCTTCATTACGATCTGATAACTTGACCAGGCGCTGGGATGATTTGGAAAGTTTTCCATAACTTTTGAGCAAGGTTTGGTATTCTTTCCGGAAATCGATATCCTTCCCGCCGGTTAGAAGACTCTCCCCACGTTCAATAATGTCCTTTTCAGCCTGGAATGCGTCGAAGCTCATGATTAACCCTTTGGAACCATGTTGAATTTAGCTTGCTCCAGGTCTTCGCCAAACTCTTGACCCAGCTCTTCCATGTTGTCGTCTTCTTCTTCGTAGTACCAATTGATCACGACCCGATTTCCATTGGCGGCCGTACTTTCCAATGTTTCAAACAAGCTCATGAAGATTTTAGCACTCGTACTATTGAAATACACGAGCTCTAAATTGAACGTCACGTCGGCGTCTTCCAAGGTTTCAAAGTGGCCGTTCAACTTCTTGATCACCGGTCCGAAGAACTCAGCCACGTCCTCGGGATATGATTCTCCCCGAATAGAAAACACGTTGGTTTCAAGGTCAAAATCGATTTCCGGACTGCGTTCGGTTGCCTCTATGTGTAGTTTTTCCATCAATTAAATCCTCAGGTCAACTAATGCAGTTTTCAGGTAAGCAATCACCCGGCCGTGGCCGGGACTGTTAAACGCCGATGGTAAGATAGACTCTTCGTGGTCCGGGCGGGCCAAGGTGGATCGGTTGATCATTTAGACATGGCGTGCATTTCCAGTTGGTTTTCGGCAAATTCGAGCCCGATTTGTCTGATTTCTTCATCAAGTTCTAAGAAGATGTCGACCATCTGGGGGTCAAAATGTGTTCCCCGGCCCTCCTTGATCATGGCCATGGCTTTGCTATGCGGAATTGGCGGTTTGTAAACCCGTTTACTGATCAGTGCGTCATAAACGTCGGCCAAGGCCATTAATCGGCCTGGGATGGGGATGTCTTCACCTTTCAAACCCTGCGGATATCCCGAACCGTCCCATTTTTCATGGTGGGTATAAGTGATTTCTCTGGCGAAACGGAGAAAGGAGTTGTTGCCCAGTTTTTTTTCCGCGGCGGAGATGGCGGCATGGCCATAATCGGTATGCAGTTTCATCACTTCAAATTCTTCATAGGTCAGGCTGCCCGGCTTCAGCAATATCTGGTCGGGGACACCGATCTTCCCGATATCGTGTAATGGAGAGGATCGATAGAGGAGGTCGATGGTCTCGCGGCCAAAATAGTCACAAAAATGGGGATGCTCTTTGAGCCGGTTAGCCAGGGCCCGGACATATCTTTTCGTCCGCCTGATATGGCCGCCGGTTTCGGGGTCCCGATATTCAGCCAGCACCGCCATACTCTCAATAGTGACTTCCTGGGTCAGGGCCAATTGTTGAGTCCGTTCTTCCACCTTATCTTCAAGGATCTGGGCATACTCTTCTAATGTTTTGTTCACATTCTCCAAGTCGGTCTGTTGTTGCTGAATACGGATGTTGGCTTCCTTCAAGCCCTGTTCGTTCCGGTCCGACAGTTTGAGAATGCGCTGGGTTAATTTGGAAAGTTTTCCATAACTATTTAGCAGACTCCGGTATTCTTTACGGAAATCGATATCCTGCTCTTCAGCGAGAAGGCTCTCCCCACGTTCAATAGTGTCGTTTTCAGCCTGGAATGGGTCGAAACTCATGGTTAAGCCTTTGGGATCGTGTTGAATTTAGCTTGCTCCAGGTCTTGGCCAAACTTTCGACCCAGTTCATTCATGTCACCGCCGTCTTCCTTATCGTACCAGTCGGTCACGACATTTCTTGTCGTTGTCCCTGAATCGGCGCCCAAATTGCGTTTCTGCATAGACCTATCCTTCGCCCGGAGCGATTTGATTCAATCATATCATAATCCAAAAATCAAGGGTAATTCCGGCTAAGACCATGCCGTTAAACCTATATCACGAATGGCGGGAAAACATGATATCCGACTTTGGCAGGATCTGGTCGCCGGAATTGAAAACCTGCGCAAATTGTATATGGTATACGGATGCTGCGATATATCTCCCGTCTTTGTCGCCGGAACCGAAAAAGCACTCCCGTCGTCCGAGACTGCTTTCGGCAGGTTTCACATATCTAATCATAAATAAAGAGAGAATTAAGTTCGCCGGCAAAATGTGGTTAGATCAAGTTACTTCTGAAATATTCTGGCCACTTTCTTTTTCAATAAATCGGGGGTGAATGGTTTAAGAACGTATTCACTGACCCCGGCCTGAACCGCCGCCACCACGTTTTCTTGCTTTGTCTCACCGGTAAGCAGGATGAAAGGAATATCTTTTAATTTGCCCACTGACCGAACGTATTGCAGCAGTTCAATTCCAGTTACGTTCGGCATGTTCCAATCCGAGATGATTAGACCGAAATTTTCTAAAGATAGACGCTGTTGCGCTTGTACGCCGTCTTTGGCCTCGACGAAATTGGTGAATCCCATTTGGCGGAGGATCCCGATAACTGTTCGGCGCATGTTTAAGAAATCGTCGGCGACCAAGATTTTCATATTTCTATTCAAAGGAATGCTGTCACTCTTGAGCAAAACAGCTTTGGTGTCTTTGGCCGGAACCGCTACAGGGCCGGCGGCCGGGGGGGCTGCTCCGGATGCCTGAACGGTTGAAGGCTGGGGAAACTTGATCCACAGAGTTGTTCCCGTCTTTTCGGAAGATTCCATGCGAATTTCGGCGCCTAAGGCTGCAGCCATGAGTCTGGCCGAGTAAGTGCCCAGTCCGGTGCCGCCTGGCTTGCCCGACGTGACATATTTCTCAAAGAATCTTTCTCTAACCTCCTCCGGTACTACTCCCCTGTTATTTATGGCCATCACTTGTGATTCTCGATCGTCGAAGGCAATCCTGACCTTTTCACCTGCCGGAGAAGCCTCCACCGCGTTTTTCAATATATTGGCCAGAATAGAGTAGAGAAGCATCTCTTCGCCTTGGACTATAAAAGAATCGGCAGGAAGAGGTGATCGGCCGCGCACCAGGCTGACTACAGACAGGTTTTTCGATTGGATTAGTTCACGTGTTTCTCCCCTGATTTCATTAACCAACTTGAGCAGATCCACAGGGCCTAACTGCGGTTGATACTGCCCCGTTTCCATTTTATAGAGATCGAGGGTGCTGTTGATCATATCCAACATTCGATACCCGGTCTCCTCCAGCATTTGGAGAAGTTCGATCTGTTCCGGGGTCAGGTTGGTTTGTTCCTTAATGATCATGCCGGGAACACTGATCATGGCGCTCAACGGGGTTTTCAGGTCATGATGGGTTATTCTTTCCACTTCTTCTTTGATCCGAATATGTTCTTTCAACCACTCATTTTGTTTTTCCAGGTCTTGCCGGGACAATTTCAACTCCAGGTGTGTCTTCACCCTGGCCGTGACGGTAGCCGGTCTGAAAGGTTTGGTGATATAGTCCACCGCCCCTAACGCAAAACCATTGGCCTCATCCTCTTCTCCCTGGAGTGCGGTCACAAAGATTATCGGAATATTCTTGGTCTTGTTGTCTGCCTTCAGCTTCCGGCAAACTTCATGTCCATCCATGCCGGGCATCATAATATCGAGCAAAATCAGGTCAGGGGGAGCCATTGCGACGGTCTCAAGCGCGCCCGGACCATCCATGGCCACCCTGACTTCATAGTCATCCCCTAAAATATCACCCAAAATGTCCACGTTGGTTTCGGTATCATCGACCACCAAGACGCTGCATTTAGACAAATCTCTCATAACCCGGCCTCCCCTTGTGCTGGTATCTTAATCATAGTGTCATCCACAACCAGTATCGGGCATTTAGACAAATCATTCATCGGCCGCTCCATCGCACTTAAGCTCTTCCATCAATTATCGTCAGTCTTTCTTTATGTTGGAAAATCTCTTAGATCATGCGTTGTCAAGCTTTTTCCAGGGGGGGATCGGGCCGAGGAACGGGGCAATCTTAACAACATCCATCAAATTATGCAAATATAAAATTATCTGTAATAGTTTATTTAAGTATGAATGTTCCTTGGCCTATCGATGCCGGTCAAGGTGACGTTGCTGGTTGCGTGTCAATGTCATTGACTTAAGGGTAGGGTCATCGGATCCTATTCTAATAAATGGTTAATTCCGATGAAGCCCTGAAAGGGCGCTCTAGGTTAGCCCAGGGCAACGCCCTGGGTAGGGGTGGCGACTAT